>JAITGZ010000157.1 GCA_031280335.1 Deltaproteobacteria bacterium
AATTCACAGCAAACAATCGCCTCTTTTAAACAAATTAAAAGATAAGATGAACCGTAAGATATCAGCGGCCCCGCTCGACGCCACCACCCGCTAGGAGCTGCACACACGCCTTGAGGGTATGCCCAAGCACAACAAGGTCTGCCACGGCGATTTCTGGCCGTCCAACATTATCATCAGCGCGGAAAACACTCCTTATATCATAGACTGGTCTCACGCAACGCAAGGCAACGCCTCGGCCGACGCTGCCGTAACCTACCTGCTGTTCAGTTTGATCGGCAACAAACAAAGCGCGGGGCGCTATCTGGATATGTATTGCCGAAAAACCGGCACAAGCGACGCTTATGTTAAAAGCTGGCTGCCCATTGTCGCCGCGTCGCGCATAGCGGACGCGGCGCGGGGCGTTAAAGAAAACCGGGCTGAACGGGAGTTTCTGCTCTCATGGGTCAATATACTGGACCACTGACCTGTTCATGCAAACGCTTTTGCTCGATGATCTCCGCTATGCGCTCCTGTACCCTGGTCATGACTGCGGCATATTTGGCCTTGGCCTCCGGGCTGACCGCCGCGTCATCCAGCAGGGGCGGGCGTGGTACAGGGAAACTGCCTTAACCGGGTACGACTGTTAACGGGGGCAGTATAAAAATACTCTAAAATTGGAATGAGTTCTGGGCTGCTTCCCTGGAAACCATTGTATCAGTGTACCCTTCGACAGACCCGTTCTCCAAGGCTGCTCTGAGCCTCCCCAAACTTTCCATTTCCAGGCGGGGTAAGCGGGCTTCAGCAATCCACGCTGGCGGCCAGGCCGCCTTGGGAGGTTTCTTTATATTTGGCGTTCATATCCTGCCCGGTTTCGCCCATAGCCCGGATAGCCTGATCCAGACTGACCCGGTGTTTGTCCGTTTCCTCCGCCGCTGCCACCAAGCAGGCGTTATAGGCCTTAAGCGCGCCCATGGCGTTGCGTTCAATGCAGGGAATCTGCACATAGCCGCCCACGGGGTCGCAGGTGAGCCCCAAATGGTGTTCCAGGGCGATTTCCGCCGCATTAAAGACCACCGCCGGCGCATAGCCCCTGGCTTGGGCCAGCATGGCCGCAGCCATGGCCGAGGCCACGCCCACCTCGCCTTGACAGCCCACCTCCGCTCCGGCGATGCCGGCATGGCGCTTGGCCAAAAATCCCACAGCCGCCGCTACCATGAGACCGCCCCGTACCGCCTCCGGGCCAAAGCCCAGGTAGCCTTCCATAATGGTCAGCATGGCCGCCATGACCCCGGCCGAGCCGCAGGTGGGGGCGGTTACAATAATGCCGCCGGCGGCGTTTTCTTCCGCCACGGCAAAGGCATAGGCATTGAGCAGACCCAAAAAACGATTCAGCGGGTCATCCATGCGGTCAGCCCGTCCGGCAAGCCGGGCCGCTTTGCGATACACCTTGAGTTCGCCGGGCAGGAGTCCCTCCGCGCGCGATCCCCGATCCACCGCGCGGCGCATAACTTCAATGAGCATATCCAGCCCCTCCATGACTTCCACCCTGCTCTTGCCGCTCAAGGCCATTTCGTTGGCCATAAGGATGGACGGCAGAGACAGCCCTTTTTCTTCCGCCAGGCAGCAGAGGGTTTCAGCGCTGTCAAAGGGGTAAGGAGGCTTGCCTCGCTCCGGCGCGCTCCAACCCTCCCACTGGATAAAGCCGCCGCCCACAGAGTAATAGACCCGCTCCAGAACAGGCGCGTCCTGCGCATCCAACAGAGAACAAATCAGGGTATTACTGAACGGATGCGTATGCTCCACGCGGTCAAAAATCACGTTTTCCGGGCCAAGGGGTGGCACGGGCGCGCTTAAACGCAGTAGTCTATCTCTTTCGGGCATGGAGAATACCCCGGCAGGCAGATGCGCCGGGCAGGAAGCCGGGGCATAACCCAAAAGCCCGGTCAGCACAGCTCGATCCGTACCGTGTCCCTTGCCTGTGGCGCTGAGGGAGCCGAGCAGACGCACCGTAAGCCGTACGCCGCGCCCAAGTTCAGCCTCAGGCAAAGATTCCAGCAGGGCGCGAAAATCCAATCCGGCCGACATGGGGCCTATGGTGTGCGAGCTGGACGGCCCCGGCCCCGGCTTGAACAACTCAAAAATAGAAGTCAAAATAGGACGCTCAACAGCACACATGACTTAACCTCCAACCCCTTCCGAGACTTAATTTGGGGCTGCCGCCCCAAACCCCGCTGGAGACCTAAGGAAACACTGATTAATTCGGGGTTCCGCCCCGAACCCCGCTGGGGGGAATAATTTCCCCCAGACCCCCTCGACATTAAATCATCGCTGTGTTTGTTTCTTCCGCGCCCATAATGCAGTCGAGCAGTTCCTGCCGGGTTACGCTCCCAAAGTATTCCTCCAGGGGCAGCGGGCTTAAGGCTTCTTCCAGTTCGCTGCGGGCGTATTTCAGGCCCAGAAGACGCTCCGCCGCTTCCTCCGCCGGGCGCAGGGACATGAAGTCGCCAAAAAAGCGGCAGCCGGCCAGTCTGCCCTCCCGTACATCCAGAAGCACCTCCAGAAACCCGCCGGGATATTTGCGCATATTTTTGAAGTTAAAGGGCGGCGATTGGCCGAAGTTCCACTCCCAGGCGGCATATTTATCGTCGCGCAGGGAACGTATGGCGGCCATATCCTTGTCGGTCAGGTATAGTTCTTGCGCACGTCCGTCCTGGCTCAGACCCAGGGCGATACGCTCCGCAAGACCATGAATATCCAGATTAAGGCCTGGCGGCAGCATATCTTTGATGTTGGCCACTCTGGCGCGCACGGATTTTATGCTTTTGGAGAGAAATTTTTCCGGCTTGACCAGCAGAGCCTTACTCAGCATGGATAGATCCGCGTCAAAAAGCAAGGTGCCGTGATGTAAAAAGCGTTTTTTGAACAAAGCCTGCGCATTGCCGGAAACCTTGCAGCCGCCGGCCAGTATGTCATTGCGCCCTCCGGCCTCGGCCTGAAGCCCCAGGGAGGAAAGGACGCGTGCGATGGGCAGGGTGAAACGCTCCATGGTCATCCGGGCGGCGTCTTCCGCCCTGGTGATGAAAGAAAAATTCAGGTTGCCCATGTCGTGATAAACCGCGCCGCCCCCGGTGATGCGCCGTACCACTTTTATGCCGTTTTCTTCCACAAAGGCGGTATTGATCTCTTCCAACGCGTTCTGATGCAGGCCCACCACAATGGTTTTGTCGTTGCGCCAGAGCAGCAGGCAGTCTTCTTCCCCCATATGGCGAAAAATATATTCTTCTGTGGCCAGATTAGTCCATGGATCAACCCCTGTTAAATGAAGTATCTTCATGCACCGGTTCCTTTACGGGCCTTAACAGATTTTGCGCCTCCATTGGACGATTCAATTTGGAGCCAACGGCAACCCAAACCCCGCCCTTTAGGGAAACACTGATTAATTCGGGTCTCCGCCCCGAACCCCGCCGGGGGGACTAAGAAAGGGGCATGTTCGCCCGGATGCGGCTGCATCTATTTATTGAGGGTATGTATGGCCCGTTTATCCACGGCCAGCGCTGCTTCACGAAAGGCCTCCGCCACGGTGGGGTGGGCGTGGATGGTGCCGATGATCTCATCGATGGTGGCTTCCATACCCACGGCCAGGGCTGCTTCAGCCACAAGATCCGTGGCTCTGGGGCCGATTAGGTGCGCCCCCAGAATTTCTTTGTGCCGCCTGCCGGCGATGATTTTGATCATGCCTTTGCCGCCGTTCATGATTAGGGATTTGCCGTTGGCGGACAGGGGGAAAGTGCCGGTTATGTAGTCCAATCCTTGTGTTTTGGCTTGTTCTTCGGTCAGGCCCACCCCGGCGCATTCGGGGCTGGTATAAACGCAGGAGGGGTTGGTGCCCGGATGGAAGCGGGCCGAGTGTCCCAAAGCGTTTTCCGCTGCTATTTCCCCCTGGGCTGATGCCGCATGGGCCAGCATAATCTGGCCGTTGCAGTCGCCAATGGCGTAAACGCCGGGCAGGTTGGTTTCCATGCGTTCATTCACGCGGATGCGGCCGCGTTCATGCGCCAGTCCGGCTGCGTCCAGGTTCAGAGAGGCGGTGTTGGGGCAGCGCCCTGCGGCGACCAGGATTTTTTCCACCTTAAATTCTTTGCGTTCGCCGCCCACCTCCAACAGCGCCAGGGCTTCAGTGCCCTGGTCTTTCACCTCCATTACTCTGGCCTGGGTGAGTATCTCCACTCCTTTGCCGGCTAGAGATGTGCGCAGCGTACGCGTAATGTCGCCGTCCAGCATGGGCAGGATGTCCGGGAGCATTTCCGCTACCACGATGCGACTGCCCAGGGCGTTGTATAAAGATGCCATTTCCATACCGATGACGCCGCCGCCGATGATGAGCATGGAAGCCGGAACGGATGCCAGGGCCAGGGCTCCGGAACTGTCTATGCACTGCGGGATGCCCATGCCAGGAATGGGCGGCAGAGCGGGCACGGAACCGGCGGCCAGAATGAGCTTATCAAAGGCGGCGTCTGTCGTGCCGTTTGCCCCCTGCACCGTCAAGCGCCCGCCGGGGGCAAAGGACGCTTCGCCCTGTATCACCTTGACCTTGCTCGCGGCCAAAAGGCCGCTCACTCCGTTGACCAGGCGTTTGACCACCCCGGCTTTGTATTCCTGGGTTTTGGCAAAGTCCAGCCTGACCTCGGCCATGACTCCCAGGCGAGCGCCTTCGCGCACTTCGGCATAAAGCGATGCCGCGTGCAGCAGGGCTTTGGTGGGGATACAGCCTTCATTCAGGCACACTCCACCCAGCTTGCCCTTTTCAATTAAACTGACCTCGGCTCCCAGTTGGGCGGCCCGAATGGCGGCCACATACCCGCCAGGACCGCCGCCCACGATTGTTACCTTCATTAAAAGCGCTCCTTACCGTGACATATTCCATAAGTTTTCATACCCCGGACCGAATCCCCGGCAAGGCAAAACAACAGCACGCAGGCGGTCATGAACTTGGCGGCGTGGGGTTGATCCGGCGGTTTATTGCGGAGGCAGGCTGATTACCTTGGATTCCCGAAAGCGCCCGTTAATATTATAGGGCCTGCCGTTATAGCTCATTTCGATCACGCCGGAATTGCCCAGGGTCAATTTTAATTTGCTTCTGAAGTCCAGAGCAAAGGTCTGCCCCGGCTCAAGCACAAAGCTGCGCAAGCCGGATTCGTCAAATTCAGCTCCGATCCAGCACTCCGCTTTGGCGTAAATGACCACGCGCTTCAGGCCGGCGGGCAGGGGAGAATCGGGTTTGGTATTGGACTGCCGGGACAGACTGGGCGGATAATCTGCTGTGGATTCCTGCTGGTTGGCGTTTTCCGTTTCGGCTTCAGATGTTCTGGGAGAGGATTCGCTCAAAGCCATACCTTCGCGGGCGCTGCCGTCCGGCGCTGCTTGGGGCGGACGGCGCGGAGTAACGCCAGCCGGGACCGTCCGTCCAGCAGACTGCTCCGTGGCGGGCGGGCTGGCGATAATGTCTCTTATGTCGCTGCCGAAAATTTGGTAAATACCCCAAAGCAGTCCGACAATTAAAAACAGTATGATGGGCAGAAGTACCAGCGCGGCCCGGGTGTTGGAAGTTTGGTTTATGGTGATGGACTTTTCGCGCGACAAGGCGCTGAGTTCCGGATTGATGTTGTTGAGGCTGCCCACGGAAAAAGCCTCTTGAATCAAGACATGGGTTTCGTCCGTTTCCAGGTTCAGCGCCTTGGCATAAGAGCGGGCGAAGCCCATGGCAAAGATAGGCTGGGGCAGGGAATCCGTCAGGGCTTCTTCCAGAGCGTACAGGGTTTTGGCTGAAACTTTTATTTTAGAGGCTATCTCCTCGCGCTCCAACCCCTGCTCCATGCGCTTTTCTTTCAAAAAAGCGCCTAATTCCATAAGTTTGTCTATTTGCATATTTTTTTACCGTAAGCTGTATATTCCGGCTTTAAAGACGTATATCCACCATAGCCCGATTGCGCAATTGCGCTCTGTACTCCGTAAAGCGCTCCCGCAGCCTGGGTTCGCGGATTTCTTCCTCAATCTGTTCCGCGACTTCTTCCAGGCTTTGGGTCTTGCCTTCGCTCAAATCATCCACCCGGAGTAGAACAAGCGCATCTCCTCCGCGCAGCAAAGGGGAAAGCCCTCCCGGCGCAAGTCCTTGCATGGCCTGACGCCAGGCCGGGTTCAGGTCATTCCAGGGTATTTCGCCCATTTGCCCGCCCAAAGCGGCGTTGGGGGCCTGGGAGTATTTTTTGGCCGCTTCGGCAAAGGTCAATTTTTCGCTCTTAATCTGTTCCCGTACCGCCTCCGGGGCGCTCCCGGGTCCAAAGACGATCATGGAAAATTTTACCGCGTTCGGGCTGGAAAAGCGCTTAATATGTTCGTTATAGTAGTCTTCAATATCTTCGGGGGTAATTTCCACCTTATTCGCAATCATCATGTTGACCATGCGCTGGCGCAAAATATTGCCGCGCAGTTTATCCTTGAGGTCCGCAAGGCTGCTGCCTTCGGCAGCCAGACGCCGTTCAAGCTCCTCCTGGCTGATTTGATTGTTTTGGATAACCATACGCAGGTCGTTTTCTACCTCTTTATCCTCCACAATCACTTTGTAGCGTTCCGCCTCCTGGCGGAGCAGTATATCCAGAATCATGGACTCAAGCACTTCGCGCATTACGGACTGGCGCCGCATTTCAGAATAGCCGTCTCCCCCGGTCAAACCCTGGCGAAAAAACTCCTGCGAAGATTCACGCAGCAGATCATATAAGGTGATCATCTCGCCATTGACCACGGCGGCCACCCTATTGATCTGCACATTTTGCGCAGCCGCGTCCCAAGGAGCGGAATGGCCCAGACACAAACAGAAAACAAGAAAAATATGCTTCAGCGCCCGCAAAGTATGCTCCGTAAGTGGAAAATGCCGATTTATTATAAGATCAAATGCTCATTTACGCAAGTTTTCCGGAATCAGATGGACGGATACGCGAATAGATGCTTTTTTCAACTCTTCAGTCAGCCATTTATCGAATTCCGCCTGGGTTTTTTCTTCCAAAAGCATACCTTCAATCAAGGTGTAGGTTTCCGTTCTGGTCATGGGTCTGGCCTTATCCCTATTGAGCAAAACCATGGCGAAAAATTCCCCGTTCATTTCCAGAGTGGGCGAAGCCTGAAGCGTCTTAAGTCCTTCCAGGCCGGATGCCTGCTCTGGAGAAAGCCTGTCCGCCGGCATGTTTATTTCGCGGATGGTAAGGTTGGGGAACATGGACTGGATGGAAGAGGCGTCGGGCAGTTGCCGATATTGTTCGCAGGCCAGGACGATCTGTTCGCGCACAAGCCCGCTGAACTGGATGAAATGTATAAAATCCGGCACCTGAAAGGCATCTTGATGCTTAAGATAATAAGCCTCCACCTCCTGTGCATTCAGGGTGATGGACTCACGCAGCACCTTGCCTGTGAATTTTTTTACGGCCAGATATCTGTGCAGGCTGTCCCTCCATGCTTCCAGGTCAATGCTCTCCTCCATGAGCATACGTTCAAATTCTTCGCCCGGAAAATCCGCCCGAATCAGATTTTCTTCCGCAGCCAGCTCTTCTTCGCTTACGGAAAGGTGCAGATTGTTCAGCGTCTGAACCACCAGCTCCTGTATAATCAGTCCTGTAAGTAAAGCGCCGTATTCTTCGCGCAGGGCACCGTAGGCGTCCTGCCGTTCCTCTCCTTGGGTGCCACCGCGGTTGTCCTCGCTTAAAAACATGGTGTCATAGGCAACCTGAAGCTGTTTCAAGGTCAGCGGCGTGCCGTTGACAAAGGCGATCTGCCCTGGGGCTGCCAGCTTGTCGCAGCCCCAGGACAGACTCACAAGAAAAATAAACGGGTAAAAAATTTTTTTCATAGCTCATGCCGCCGCATGGGGACGATCCACAATCCTTAACCTTTGCCCGGACATTAGGCAAGCGGACAAAAACCCGGCCAACGCATCAATTTGAAATTATGGCGTAGGGCGGTGTACATTGTTAATAACCATTATCCATTGTTTTATGGACTAATGTGCCGAAACAGGTTATCAAAAAAACGCATTCTAGGATAGCCGCGCCGGCCGCATAACTGACGCGGGCGGGCGTAAGCCTGCCTTTGGGCGTTGATCTTGCGGGGCAAATAGTCTAAAGACTTTAACCACGCCGTGAGGATCTTGTTTTTCGGCGGCTTGTCCTGATGCCACCCCATTATGCCGGAAGCCCAACATAGACATTTAGAATTCGCCGACCCTCGTCTGGCCAATTTGCTTTTTGGCGCGCAAGGGCGCAATCTGCGTCGTTTGGAAGAACTTTCCGGCCTGCGCATTCACAGCAGGGGAACCAGCCTTACCCTGACGGGCGATGCGCTGGGGCAGTCGCTGGCGGGCAGCCTGCTGATGCAGTTTTACGCCCTGTTGCAGGAAGGAACGCCGGTTGACGCCACGGATTTTGAACACGCCTACCGTATGCTGCATCAGGACGCGGCCGTGGATTTGCGGGAGATTTTTCGGGATGTGTTCGTCCCGCCCGGATCCTGCCGCAGCATCGCCCCCAAGACAATGAATCAGCGCGCCTATGTGGCGGCCTTGCGCGAAAGCCCGCTGGTATTTGGGGTGGGGCCGGCGGGCACGGGCAAGACTTATCTGGCGGTGTCCACAGCTTTGTCCTTGCTTCTGACCAAAAAGGTCAAACGGATTGTCCTCAGCCGGCCGGCGGTGGAGGCAGGCGAACGCCTGGGCTTTTTGCCCGGCGATCTGGCCCAGAAAGTCAATCCCTATCTACGGCCGCTGTATGACGCTTTGCATGATATGCTGGATATGGAACGGGTATCGGAGATGGTGGACAGCGGCGTCATTGACATAGCTCCCTTGGCCTTTATGCGCGGCCGTACTCTGAACGATGCCTTTGTTATTCTGGACGAGGCCCAGAACACCACCCCGGAACAGATGAAGATGTTTTTGACCCGCCTGGGGTTTGGGTCGCGCATGGCCGTAACCGGCGATATTACCCAGATTGATTTGCCCGTTGTGGGCGGCGCTCCGCGTTCAGGGCTGGTACATGCCCTGAAGGTGCTGGAGGGGGTAGAGGGCATACGGCGCGTATATTTTCAAAAAGAAGACATAATCCGGCACCCGCTGGTGGGACGGATTATAGAGGCTTATGACGCAGAAAAAAATATTTCCTGAAAGTTCTTCCGGCGGCCTGCTCTTTGTGCAGGATTTTCCATGGCTGCGGCAGATGGGTCCCTATCTGCTTTGTCTGGCGGCCATGTTGACCCTGGCCTCTTTTACGGTCAGCTATGAGTGGGGACCGGACCCCCGCGCTTACGGTCTGGGCGAGATCGCTGAAACCGACATACTGGCGGATCATTCCTTCAGGGTACAGGATCAGGAAACCACCAGGAGCCGGCGCGAGGCGGCGCAAAAAGCTCAACCCCTGATCTGCGCTCTGAACGCGGAGTCTGTGGACGCCATGCATGAGCGCCTGCGTAATTGGTTTTTACAGGCCGGGCGGTTGGAGGCAAACCCTTTGGGCATGGAAGCGTTGCGGCTGGAGATTTCTGAAGCCGTGAACGAAGAGGTGGGGCCGCGGGCGGTGGAGCTCATGGCTAACCAGGATTTTCAGAATCTGGTGAATAACATCATGCTGCCCTGGGCCGAGCAGCGCCTGCGGGCGGGCATTGTGCCGGATACACGTAAACTGGCCCCCTATGGCGGCAGCGGCGTGCTGATCCGCGATCTCAAAACCGGGCAGGAAACCCTGCTGCCCGACAGTCATGGCATTCAAGACATCAACGACTTCCAGCTTGAGTTGGAGAGGGAGGCGCGCACCCTGTCCACCGGCCTGCAAAGCAAGAAACTCCTGATTTTGCTCTTGGGCAATCTGGCGGAGTCCACCCTTACCTTGAATGAAGAAGCCACCCTGCAGCGGGGGCAAGAGGCGGCCAAGGCTGTGCGCCCGGTGGTGCGCCAGATTACGGCGGGAGAGATCATTGTGCGCCAGGGCGATCAGATTGACGCCGAAACCCTGAATAAGCTGAACGCCCTGTGGCGGCGCAGCGCGGATCGCTTTAAACCCCAGCTTTTTATCGGCGCGCTCATTTTTTCGCTCATCGCCTGTCTGGGGCTGTTTTATTCGCCCAGCAGACGCAAGGCTTCGCCGGTGGAGGGCAAAGACATAGTCTTTATCGGAGCGCTGGCGCTCTTTATGACTTTTTTTGCCAAATTCTTCTATCTCATCGGCCTGGCCTTCAGCGCCTCTTTTCTAAGCTTCACTCTGGGGGCGCAGGCCTTCGCCGTACCGGTGGCCGGCGCGGCCGGCCTGGGGAGCCTCACCCTGAACAAACGGCGTTATTTCACCATCAGCCTGCTCCTGTCTTTTTTCTGCACCCTGGTAGGCAAGGGCGGAGTGCCGCTCTTCATGTTTTATTTTGTGGGCTGTCTGTTCTGTACCTGGCTGATTAACGACAGCCAGAACCGCAAAGATGTGCTGCTGGCTCTCTTCCCGTTGGGCGTGGGGCTGGCGGCCTTGTGGCTGGGGGCGGCCTTTCTGCGGGGCGGCGATGTGGGGAGCCTTCCGGCGGAAGCCTTGGCCATGCTCATGGGGGCCGTACTCTCCATCCTGATTATCTTCGCCCTTTCCCCTCTGGCGGAAATCACCTTCGGCTTCACCACCCGTTTTGTACTCATGGAGCTTTTAAACCAGGAACACCCCCTGCTGCGCCAGCTCATGCTGGAGGCACCCGGCACTTACCACCATTCCATTATTGTGGCCAATATGGTAGAGCCTGCGGCCAAAGCCATCGGCGCACACAGTCTGCTTTGCAAGGTCGGGGCCATGTACCATGACATCGGCAAAACGGACAAGTCCGAGTACTTCATTGAAAACCAGTTCAACAGCGTCAATCCGCATGAGCGCCTTACCCCGGCCATGAGCGCCCTGGTACTCGTATCCCATGTGAAACGCGGGGCTGAAATGGCCCAGCAGTATAAACTGGGGCGTGAGGTTGCCGATATTATCGTTCAGCACCATGGATCAAGCCTGATTCGCTATTTTTATCACAAGGCTTCTCTCTTGAATCCTGGAACGCGCCAAGAAGACTTCAGCTATGCCGGGCCGCGCCCTCAAAGCCGCGAAGCGGCATTGATTATGCTGGCCGATGTGGTGGAAGCCTCCAGCAGAACGCTGGAGGACCCCACGCCCAGCCGCATAAAAATGCATGTGCGCAAGATCATCCAGGGGGTATTGGCCGAGGGACAGTTGGATAATACAGACATGACCTTTAAAGATTTGGATCAGGTGATGGAAAGCTTCACGCTCATCCTGACCGGCATATTCCATAAACGCATTGAGTACCCAAGCAAGGTACCCTCCAAGCCGGGCATAGAGAAAAACCCTGATCAGGCGGAAACAAACCCGCTAAATGACGATTCCGCAGGCACGGAAGCGCAAAACATGCAATGGATTATGCGTAAGGAAGAGCGCGGCCGTCATGGCAAGCGTCTTACGCCGGCCCAAAAACCGCACGCGGCAAAAAGCAGACCGGTAAAAATGCCGGTGCATCGCAAGCGCACGCCTGAAAAGACACCCTCGGACGCCGCGTCAATAATGTAGCATGGGCCGAGAAAATCACGCGTTTTGTTCCCCGTCGGGGTGTGCATCCCCGCCGGGGTCGGGCTATACGGCCTTCCGGCCGGGGGCGGAACCACAAAGGAACTGGCGCATGAACATCAGCGTGAAGAGCCATACGGCGCTGCTTTGGCTTTTACCCTTCAGTCTATCCGAGCTGACCTGTGCCTTAAAGATTATGCTGACTCATCTGCCTCCGTCCGGCCGGCCTGTGGCGGGGCGCGTACGATCGCCGCGCCTCAGGCCGGCACTGGAGCTGGCCCTTCTGGATGACGCGGATATGGCTGAACTCAACATAAGCAGCCTGCATAGCCCCGGTCCCACTAATATCCTGGCCTTTCCCTCCGCCGGCCTGGGCTGGATGGCTCTTTCGGTGGAGACCGTTCTGCGTGAAGCGGATATTTACAAAGAGGAAAAATCTTTTTACGCTCTGCGTATGTTGGCGCACGGTCTGGCCCATTTGCGCGGTTATGTCCACGGTGAGGAAATGGATGAACTCTCTCTCCGGGCCGCGAGGGCGGCCTGGGATTACTTCAAAAACGAAGGACTGCTCCCGTGTTTGACCTGATGGCTGAATTACTTGAATTACTGAGAGCGGATTTTTCCTGGATGGGCAGCGCGGGCGGTTGGGCCGGGCTGTTTTCTCTGGTAACCATGGAAGTGGTGCTGGGGGTGGATAACCTGGTGTTTATTTCCATCCTGGCAGACCGCGCCCCTCCGGAGACGCGGGATAAAGCCCGTGTCTCCGGGCTTATGCTGGCCCTGATGCTGCGCATTGCATTGCTCTTTGCCATGTCCGGCCTGATCCGCCTTACCCGGCCCCTGTTGGGCGCTTTTTCCGGCCGGGATATCATTTTTATGATAGGCGGGCTTTTTCTGCTTTACAAAGCCACTTCCGAACTGCATGAGCGGCTGGAGGCCGGTCCGGTGAAGGTTACCGGCACACGCGCCTATGCCGGATTTTGGTCCGTGGTCATTCAAATCACACTTTTGGACGCTGTATTTTCCCTTGATTCCGTGATCACGGCTGTGGGTATGGTGCAGCATCTGAGCATCATGATTTTGGCCGTGTTCATAGCCATAGGCGTTATGCTGCTCGCCTCCAGACCCCTGGCCGCCTTTGTGTCCTCACATCCCACAGTGGTGGTGCTGTGTTTGAGCTTTCTTCTGATGATCGGCTTCAGCCTGGTGGCTGACGGCCTGGGCATGCATGTGCCCAAAGAATACCTGTATGCGGCCATCGGTTTTTCTGTACTCATTGAAATTTTCAACCAGATAGCCGCTTCCAAGCAACTTAAGATACAGTCCATGCGCCCCTTGCGCGCCCGTACCGCCGAGCTGATCCTGCGTCTTATGGGTGAACAAAGCCGTCTGCTTATCAATGACGGCTCCGGGCGGGGCGCGGCGGTTACTCCGCCGGAAGCGGCCAGCATTGCGGGAGAAAAAAGCAGCATGATCAGCGGGGTGCTTTCCTTGAGCGAGCGCTCCCTGCGCAGTCTGATGACCCCGCGCAATGAAATACGCTGGATCAATCTGGAAAATAAAACGGAAAAAATCATAAAGTATATCCAGGCTGAACCGCACAGCCTCTATCCCCTGTGCCAGGGACGGCTGGATGAATTGGTGGGCGTGGCCAGAGGCGCGGAGATTCTGAATGTCCTGCACGCAGGGGGCGATCTGGCCGCTCTGGCCGGATTGCGCACGCCTACCGTGGCCCCGGAAAGCGTGGACGCCATCCGCCTGATCAAACTCATGCGCCAGGCCGGCGGCAGCATGGTTATGGTGGTGGATGAATTCGGCTCGGTTTCCGGCCTGATTACCCCGGTGGATATCTTTGAAATCATCGCCGGCGAATTCCACGATGAGGACGAAAAACCCCAGATAAGCCCGCAGGATGATGGGTCGTTACTGGTGCGGGGGCAAACCGACCTGCATTTTCTGGAACAAAGCCTGAATATGGAAGGACTGATGCCCCAGGAAGGGGATTATGGCAGCGTGGCCGGTCTTTTACTGGATAAATTCGAGCATTTGCCGGAGCCGGGCGAAACACTGGATTATCTGGGCCTGCGCTTTGTGGTGGAAAAAGTTTCCACCCGCCGCATAGAAGAGGTGCGCATAACCAGGCTGCAAGAACAGGACGGCGCGCCGGGACAGAGCGCCGGCGCGCCGGAGGGCGGGGAGTCCGCTACAGCTGGTAGTCCCCCCGGTTCAATTTAAAGCGTTCAGTTGCCTCAAGCACTTCCAGTTCGTTGACCAGTCCGCCCAGTTCCTCCATGCCGCCGCTCAGGCCGGGCAAGGCCGCTTTCAGCCCGTCCAGATCGCCGCCCAGATCGCCGAGCAGGGCGTGCAGGGATTTCAGGCTGGCTCCGGACGGATTGTTCAAAGATGCGGCATAATTTTCCCACTTGTCCAAAAGACCGTCCAGACGCCCCATAAAGGCATCTGAAGCGGCCTCATCAGGCTCTTTTACTCCGCCCAGCTCCTGCGCGGCGCGGATCTGCAAGGCCAGCACGGCCGATGCCTGCCCGGCGGTGGAAACCGGCCCGGTTCCGCCTTCGCCTTGACCCCGCTGAAGTTCTTTATGCAAGAGAGCCTCAAAGCCTTCCGTCCCGGCGGAGTTTTTGCGGGCCTCATCCTGTTCGAGCAGAGCGCGTAAAGGATCATTTTGTATCTTCATCCATGCCCCCAGGGGTTAAGTGATATGTCCGGTTGAAGCAAAAATCTTGCCAAAGTTATGCTTTGGACAATCATTTGTAATATAAAGCTATTTGTTTAAGGTTGTTTTTTCCGGCCGGTATTTTTTACCCCCAACCATGCAAAAAATACCCTGCCCGCCGGAATATTCCGGCGGGCGCTGAAACTCATAAACCCGTTGATTCCATCGAAAGCCTTGAATTTTAGAGCATATTAAGGAAACGCTGAGTAATGAAGTCAAGCAGGCTTTATTATTCAGCTTTTCCTTAATATTTACCATATATTTCAAAAATTAAATTTTTTTTAAGGGCCGACTAATTATGTTAGTCATTACAGGGGCAACAGTTTTCTGGCGGTCATGAATTTGTATATGGCGGCGGCGGCCAGGCATTTGGCCAGGCCGCCGGGCAGGAAGGGTATGACCCCTGCGGCCAGGGCTTTTTCCGGGCCGATGTTCAGCACGCTCATGAGCCGGAACATGCCGGGCAGCAGGGTCAAGGCCGTGGCCGCAAAACAGAGGGCCAGCACCAGGGGGTATGAGCGCAGCCTCAGGTGACGGGCCAGGCCGCAGCACGCGGCTGAAGGGATGAAGCCGAGCAAAAAACCGCCGGTGGGTCCCAGCAGTACCGCCACCCCGGCCTTGCCCCCGGCAAAGACAGGCAGCCCCAGACAACCGGCGGCCAGGTAGAGGGCCACGGCCAGCACCCCGCCGCGCACGCCCAGCAGCAGCCCGGCCAGCAGCACGAACAAGGTCTGCAGGGTAATGGGTACCGGCCCTATGGGCACGGCTATAAAAGCACCCACCGAAATCAGCGCGGCCATGAGGGCAATCCACACCAGGCGATGTATGCGCGTAACAAGACCAGACATCACATATCCTTTAATTTTGTCATATACCGCAGGAAAGGAATTTGCGAAAAAGCAAATTCCTTTCCTGCGGCGGGTTTTTGGCCAACTTGAACGGGTTCAGGAGGGAGCGGTAGCCGTTGGGCGGCAAGGCCGCCTTACGGATAGCGACAGCAGCGATGGGGGTCTGGTGGCGGGAAACTCAAGGCACCGGTGCCTTGGGGTTCCCGCCACCAGGATCATGCTTTACTCTTTCAGTGCCTGGCTGTCTAGTCCCGCGCTTCCTCTTTCTGGGCTACCTTTTCAGGGCAGCAGTGATTTCAGCCTTTGCACCAGGTCGTCGCGCAGTTCTTCGTCTTGCAGGGCGAAGTAGATATTGGCGGTGAGGTATTCGGCCCAGTTGCCCGCGTCGAAGCGGGTACCGCGTATTTTAACGGCCAGCATACCGCGTTTTTCGGCCAGGAGTTGGAGTCCGTCGGTGAGTTGTATTTCGCCGCCGTGTCCTGGTTGTACTTTTTCCAGGCAGTCGAATATTTCCGGGGTGAGTATGTAGCGTCCCACGATGGCCAGGCGTGAGGGGGCCTCGCTGATTTTGGGTTTTTCCACCAGGCTGCTTACGGTGTAGATACCGGGGGAGCTTTCTTTACCGGAGATGATGCCGTAGCGGCTGACCTCATCCTGGGGCACTTCCATGACGCCGATGACGGGTTTGCGTTCGCTGCGGGCGACATCGATGAGTTGTTGGATGCCGGGGGTCATGCCGAACATGAGGTCGTCGCCCACCATGATGGCGAAGGCGTCGTCGCTGCTGCACACGTCTCTGGCGCAGGCGACGGCGTGGCCCAGGCCCAGGGCGCGTTTTTGGCGTATGGAGATGATGCGGGCCATTTCGGCCACGGCGCGCACTTTGGCCAGCATATCCTGTTTGCCGTTTCTCTCCAGGGTGGCTTCCAATTGGAGGTTGTAGTCAAAGTGGTCTTCAATGACGTTTTTATCCCGGTTGGTGATGAAGATAACGTCGCGCAGTCCGGAGTGGATGGCTTCTTCCACCACATACTGCACCACCGGCTTATTATAGATGGGCAGCATTTCTTTGGGGATGTTTTTGGTGGCGGGCAGCGAGCGCGTGCCCCATCCGGCGACGGGGATGATGACTTTGGTGATGTTCACAGTGGTCCTCCTTGGAGCATTTTAACAGGGTATCGGCGCAGCAAGTTTACATATGGATCATCATGATGCCAGGTCTTTGCAGGCGGCGGCGGCCATGTCTTCGGCCAGGGCGCGCACTTCGTTTTCGTTTTCTCCTTCCAGCATGATTCTCAAGAGGGGTTCGGTGCCGGAGTAGCGTAAAAGGACGCGGCCGCGGCCTTGCAGGAGTTTTTCCGCGTCTTGCGCCGCCTGGTGGAGGGTGGGGCAATTTTCCAGGGGGATTTTTTTACCCACGGACACATTGAGGATGACTTGCGGAAAGATGCGCAAGAGGCCGGCCAGTTCCGAAAGTTTTTTGCCGCTTTCGCGCATGACGCGCAGCACCTGCAGCGCGGCCAGCAGACCGTCGCCGGTGGTGCCGTAGTCTCTGAAAATCAGGTGTCCGGATTGTTCGCCGCCCAGGCTGATGCCTTGGGCGCGCATGGTTTCGGCCACATAGCGGTCGCCCACCCTGGTGCGCACCAGTTCCCCCCCCTGTTCGCGCATGAAGATTTCCAGGCCCAGGTTGCTCATGACGGTGGCCGCCAGTCTGCCGCCGGGGAGCCTGCCCCGGCGCAGCATATCCAGGGCGCATATGGCCATGATCTGGTCGCCGTTCAGAACGGTCCCGCGCTCGTCCGCCAGGATGACGCGGTCCGCGTCGCCGTCCAGGGCTATGCCCAGGTCCGCCCGGCTGGTTTTGACTTGCTCCGCCGCCACTTCCGGGTGGAGCGAGCCGCAGAGGTGGTTGATGTTGCGCCCGTCCGGGCTGACGCCCAGGCGGATCACCTCCGCCCCCAGTTCTTCCAGGGCCAGGGGGGCCACCTTGTAGGCCGCGCCGTTGGCGCAGTCCAGCACCACGCGCAGCCCGTCAAGGCCCATACCGGGCGGAAAGCTGTTTTTTATGGAGACGATGTAACGCCCCAGGGCGTCGCCAATCCGTTTGACCTTGCCCACTTCACCGGCGGGGGGAAAGGCCCATTTCAGCCCCTGATCCAAAACCATGGCGCTGACGCGGGCCTCGATGGCATCGGGGAGCTTGTGTCCCTCCGCATCAAAAAATTTTATGCCGTTATCTTGAAAGGGGTTGTGCGAGGCGGAGATGACCACGCCCAAATCCGCGCGCATGTTGCGGGTGATAAAGGCTATGGCCGGGGTGGGCAGGGGGCCGACCAGGTGTACATCCAGGCCGGAGGAACAAAAACCGGCGGTGAGGGCGTTTTCAAAAATATAGCCTGAAAGGCGCGTGTCCTTGCCTATGACCACCTTGCCGCGCCCGCTGCCGTCCCGGCGCAGCAGCGTACCTGCGGCCAAGCCCAGGCGCAGGGCCAGATCCGGGAGCATCGGGTACTCGTTGACCCTCCCCCGCACGCCGTCAGTGCCGAAAAGTTCACCCATAAACCGGCCTTGGTAAAAGTGCGCCCGCAGCCGGGCCTTGCGTCAATGCCGAAAATCCGCCCATGAACCGTACCAGGGCAAAGCAAGCCCGTGAAAAAGGGCATAATGAGCATATAAAATAACAAGGCAGGATTCAAGAAGAAAATTTTGGCGGGATTTCGTTTTTTCGAATACAAAATATCCCGCTAAGCTGGTCATGCCGCAAAGATCCATTCAATCCCACAGGCCCGGGCGGGGTATGAATTTAAGCAATGCTTCCAGCGGTATATCGCAGCGTTGTTGTCCGGCGGCATAGGGTGCGAGCTGGTAGGGTGGAAAAAACAGGGACAGTCCTTTTTCCGTCAGAGCGAAATATTTGAAGGAGGCTTCTTCCGGGCGCAAACCCTCGGCAAAGTCCGGGTTACGCAGCCAGTATTCTTCCAGTTCCGGGCGCAGGGACGCGCGGGCGCAGTCCGCCAAAAAGTCCCACAAGCCTTCCGGCCGGGCGAAAAGATCATTCCAGCCCAGGGGTTTTCCGCCGCTCAGACGCAGGTTCAGGGCATAAAGATCGTTCAGGCCGTGCGCGCCTCCGGTATAGGTATAGAGGTTGAAGAGTACTGAAACGACCTTGTGGGAGGAAAAGACCTGATAGCTTGCCGTAAATTCGTACAGCGGATCTTTTTCTTCTTTGCCGGAGGAGCAGTAGGACTTTAGCTCCTCCCGCGCTTCCCTGAATATGCCTTCGGCTTGGGCGCGCAGGATTTCGTCCAGGGCCGGGCGTCCCAGAAAGGGGTAATCCATCCGCGCGGTGTAGCAATCCCCGGATTCGGCCAGGGATTCCGAGGGAAAGGACGCCGGCACATGTTCCAAGGCTGCCGCCTGTTCCGCAGGCAGCGCCCTGGTGGTCTCGCGGCAGGACACGGCCAGGAGCAGGACGCTGGCCGTCAATACAATCATAATCTCACGCACATGTACCTCCGGCGCATTTACCGTCGAGGGGGTTTGGGGTTCGGGGCGATTTCCCAATTCTTGCTTATTGACATTATATCTTTTCCATATATTAATCCATCAGTTGACAAAGCAGAATCTGTCCTGGGGCATATTGACTTTGAGCCGCCCAGTCCGCCGCCCGCTTCCCATGTGATATGGAGGCGGGGAGGGTGTCTGTTTTCCGTCCTGGCGATGTTTAAACGGCCTTATGGCCATATAAGGAGGAGGGTACGATATGTCCATAGGATTGCTTGCGTTAGTGGCCGCCATCCCCATTCTGGTGGCGCTGGTGCTTATGGTGGGCCTGCGTATGGGTTCCATGAAGGCCATGCCGCTTTCATGGCTGACCTGCGCCGCGCTGGCGGTACTGGTCTGGAAACTGCCGGCGTCTTATGTAGCCGCCCTGAGCATTCAGGGGGTAATCAGCGCCTGCGGCATATTAATCATCGTCTTCGGCGCTCTGCTCATCTTGCATACCTTGCAGGCATCCGGCGCCATGGAGACCATTCAGTACGGCATGCAGGGCATCAGCAAGGACATGCGCGTACAGGCCATCATCATCGGCTACCTGTTCGGGGCCTTTGTTGAAGGCGCGGCCGGCTTCGGCACCCCTGCGGCCCTGGCCGCTCCCTTTCTGCTCTCCCTGGGCTTTCCGCCCCTGGCTGCGGCCATCATCTGCCTGTGCTTCAACTCCTTCCCGGTGAGTTTCGGCGGGGTGGGCACGCCCCTGATTTTCGGCATCGGGCCGGCCGTCAGAAACGTGGTGGAAGCGGCGGCCGCCAGCGGCGCGAACGGGGCCTTCGGCTCCTATGATCAGTTTTTGAAGGTCATAGGCGAGACGGTGAGTACCATGCACGCCCCCATGGCCTTTATTCTGCCCATTTTCATGCTCGGCTTCATCACCCGCTTTTTCGGACTCAACCGTTCCTGGTCCGACGGCTTCGCCGCCTGGAAGTTCTGCATTTTCGCCGCCGTGGCCTTCACCATCCCCTACCTCGGCCTGGCCTGGCTGGTGGGGCCGGAAACCCCGGCCCTGGTGGGCGCGCTCATCGCCCTGGGCATAGTCATGGTCGGAGCCAAAAAAGGCTTTTGCGTGCCCAAGGATGTCTGGACCTTCGGCGACCCGGAAAAGTGGGAAAAAGACTGGACCGGCACCATTTCTTTTGCCGGCAAGGGCGAACTCAAGCCGCACATGAGCCAGCTCATGGCCTGGATGCCCTATATCCTCATCGGCTGCATCCTGGTGCTTACCCGCATCACCCAGCTGCCCCTGAACGGCTGGCTCAAGACCCACGGCGTCCTCGCCTTCAGGGGCATCCTGGGCTACGGCAATGTGAACGAAGGGCTGCAGCTGCTCTATCTGCCCGGCACCGTTCCCTTTATGCTGGTGGCCATTTTTACGGCCTTTATGCACAAGATGCCCATGGA
>JAITGZ010000241.1 GCA_031280335.1 Deltaproteobacteria bacterium
CAGCGCCTTCTCCCAGGCGGGGATCAAGCGTGCGAAAATCTCTGGTGTCGTAGCCGTGTTTATCCGAAGCAAAGACCGGGCCAAAATACACCGCGCCCACCCCCAGGGAGCAAAGATGAGGCAGCCATTCGGCTATACGGCGCACGCGCGGCACGGGAGTACCGCTGACGCCGTACTCCGGCGCGCCGCAAAAACCCAAAGGGTAAATCTGATAAAATACGCTTTCACAGGCCCACACGAGAACTCCATAGAGCATACTAACTTTAAGACGCCCTGTTCGGCGGGCCGAATTATATACTCAACGCCTTCCGCTTGCAAAGCGGAGAATTACGGCAGACCGGGGAAAGTAATGGTTTGAGCGCATTTTCACATGTGAAAATGCGCTGTCAGCCGATCCCGCAAAAAAACACGCAGCGGGCTCGGCCAAAGGCTGCGGCGCTTTACAGCGCGTTGGGTAAAATGGCTTTAAAAATCTTTGGCGGGGTTGCTTGTAATACGCGCGAGCCGTCCGTGCTCCAGCACCACGGTTCTTTCCGCGTGGGCCGCAACGCCTGGGTCATGGGTTACCATCACGATGGTGCTGCCCCCACAGTGCAGTTGCCGGAAAAGGTCCATGACGATACCCTCATTGGCTTCATCCAAGTTGCCGGTGGGTTCGTCCGCCAGGATCAGTTTAGGGTGGTTAATCAGTGCCCTGGCAATGCATACGCGCTGCTGCTCGCCGCCGGAAAGCTGGCGCGGCAGATGTTCGGCTCTGTCTTGTAATCCCACGCGTTCCAGGGACTGCAGGGCCTCCTCCTTATCAATGATGCTGTGATAATATTGCGCTACCATAACGTTTTCCAATGCCGTAAGATACGGCACAAGATGGAATTGCTGAAAAACAAGACCGATTTTATCGCGGCGTATGCCGGTCAATTCTTCGGAAGAGAGGCGGGAGATGTCATCACCGTCCAGAATTACCGAACCGCTGGTGGGCTTATCCATGCAGCCGATGATGTTCATCATCGTCGTCTTGCCAGAACCGGAAGGCCCCATAATAGCCGCCCATTCGCCCTGCTGCACACTCAGGGTGATATTGCGCAGGGCGTTGACCGTTCCATATATTTTAGAAATATCTTGTATTTCCAGAATGTTCACAAACACCTCCCGGAGCATTTCAACTTTGAGATTATATACCACCAAGGCCATGGGCCCCTTTGCTCCCTCAGTTTTGCCGCCGCTATGCGGCTGACAAAATTTTCCGCCTTTAAATTATCTATTCACCCCGCAACACAAGGGCTGGTTCAATTTCCACGGCCCGCCTGACCGGCAGCAGGCATGCGGCCACAGTTACCAGAACGGACACGGCGATGGCTGCCGGGATGAGATAAAACTCCACAGCCACAGACCGGTCAAAGACGCTGGCGCTGACAAACTGGGCAAAGAGCAGTCCGCAGATTGCTCCACATAGCCCTCCGACCAAGCCCAAAATTACGCCTTCGGCGAAAAATTCCTTGGCGATGCGGCGATCTTCAGCCCCCAGGGCTTTTTTCAGGCCTATTTCCCGGCGTCGTTCCATAATCACGGTCATCATGGTGGTGGCAACGCAAATCATGGTCAGCACCAGCACCACCAAGGTAACCAGATAAAGCAGCATTTCCAGCTTGCCCAACACCGCAGCCTCGGACTGGATGACACGCTTCACCAGACGCGCCTCAAGAGAAGGCACATCCGTGCGCACGACCGCAGCAATGTCCTGCAGTTCTTTTTCTCCGGCGCTGCAACTTATCTCCGCCACATCCGCCAGCCCTTTTTCTTCCGTCATGGCCTCCATGTCCGGAAGACGCATGAAAATAAAGCCATCCTCAACACCGCCGGTTTTAACTATGCCGGTAATGGTTATATTGGCCTCAAATTTGGCGTGTTTACTGTTGCGTCCGTCTATGGCCAATGTTCTGCCCGGACTTATGCGCGCATACTCGGCTATGTCGGCACCCACAAGGGCTTCGTTCTCTTTCGCCGGCCACTCCCCACTGACCCGCCAGTACGGGCTGGTTTTTTTGACGGCATCAAAATCCGTTCCCACCGCTGTATAGGGCAGCATATTATGCCGGACTGGGATGTAGCGGAAAGGGGTCATGCCCACAAGCGCGCCTTCGGGAAAATGTCTGACCGCTTTTGCCGCGTCGTCGAGATTCATACTTTCCCGTCCGGAAGAAACCAGAACCATGTTGGCACCATATGAACGAAACTCTTTGCTCATCTGCTTGGGGATGTCGTAGCAGAGCGTAACCATACCCAGCAGCACCGCCGCGCCTATGGCTATGCCCAAAAGAGCGGCTGCCATGCGCGAGCGGCGGCGCACCAGCGAACAGCAGAGCATTTTTATCATGAAAGAAGTGTTTTTTTTCATCTGCCTTATTTCCCGTGCAGCACCTCGGTAGGGCGCAGCAAAAGCAACATCCGCACAGCCGGCATACTCCCCGCCATGGCCACCAGCAGTACCAGCAGCGCCACTAGAGGAGCAGCCATGGCGTTGGCTGTTACAGCCGCCCCAAACACCGTACGCCCGATTATCTGGGCAAAACCCAGACCCACAAAATAACCCAAAATTCCACCGGCGAAAGCGGTGATGAGTATTTCCACCAGGATCAAAAGCACCACAGAAAGCGTGGTCGCGCCCAGCGCTTTAAGCAGGCCGATTTCCGTGCCGCGCTCCATGACGCTGGCCGTTACCAGATTGGAAATGGCCAGGGAGGAACAGGCCAGGCTGAGTATGGTTAAAAGCGACATGAGCAGCTGCGTCTTTTGCAAAATCGCGCCTTCGGACTCAGCCACCTGCAACACCGCCTTGGCCCGTGCGCCCGGCATGATTTCTTCAATCTGATAAGCGATGGAGCTTATGTACGCAGTGCAATACCAAGTATCCCATTCCAGGCGGGAAAGGCTGCCAGGATCCTGGGCGGCCCGGCGCGCCAGATCATTTTCCGGCGTGGTCAGGGCGCTGACCTCCACCCGCTGCACCAGGCCCGGCTTGCCCGCTATGTCCTGCACAAGCCGCAAGGGGGCAAAAATCTGCCCGTCCTCAACGCCGCCGCTATGGAAAACAGCGCATACCTCAAGACTGCCCAGATCCTGACCTTCCAGCCCGCTTATGGGCAGCGCGTCACCGGCTTTAAGGCCCAGTTCGGCGGCCAGAGACGCCCCCACCATGGCCCCGCGCGGCTCGTCATCGCGGCCGAAAGACCCGGTAACATCCCACCAGGATTTCATGCGGGTCATGCCCGTGTCAACTTCGTCGCCCGTGGGCAGATTCAAGTGCTTGTCAAACCATGTCCCCACCAGGATGACGGGGCGGTTCCCGGCCATAATTTTCGTTTCCAGGTACGGCGCGAAGTCAACGATGTTGTAAGCCCAGAAAATCATCTTGATTTTGCCCAGGTCGGCCTCGGCAAGGTGCTGTTCCGGCCGGGCGGCCTCGCCCTCAACCTGATCCAAATTGTACATCTCACCCAGCATTGAAAGACCCTTGGGCAGTACATTCAGGTTGGCACCGTAAGTTTTCAGCTCCTGATTCACTTTGTCGCCCACATCAAACATGACCGTAAGCATGGCTGTGGCCAAAGAGACGCCCAAGGCCACCGTAAAGGCGATCAGCAGGAGCCTGCTTTTCTGTCTGGTAAGGGCACCGAAGATCATTTTCCAGAACATTTCCGTCTCCTGAAACCGTTTAATTGAGGCGATCATCCCAAATCTCATACGGTTTTACTTTGGGGTTCTCGCCCCAAACCCCATCCGGGGGAATGATTCCCCCGGTCCCCCTCGACATGAGAACGTTTTCGCCCTTGAACATGCTGCCAAAGGGGCTGCCCCCTTTAGCTGAACCGGCAGCGTCATTTTACTGAAAACGCTGTTTTTCCGCTTCGAGATCCGCCGCCATAATGACCATATGACCTTGCGCGATGCCGAAACGCAAGGGCACAGGATTGCATCCGCCGGGGAAGCCGATGGTGGACTTGTTCATGACCACATCGCACAGCTTGCATATAACCTGATCCTTGCGCTGGTAATAGCCGCTGGCACCGCATATGTCGCAGGCGTCAAGCCCCACGCCGTAGGCCGTTCCCGACTTCTTGATCACAATATAGCGAACGGCCGTCCCTCCTGATGTCTTATATTGAAAACGGTGTAGATTGCCGTCGTTGATTTTTTCGATGGGCAAAAGAATTTTCCCGTCCGTGGCAAAAGTTTCAAGCGGCGGCGATATTTCCACCTCCCGATTGGCGTAGCTCCTCACCACCGTGATGTTAAGAGCCGAAATCAGCAGGCAAAGGACAATGCAGGCGCAATGGCGGTAAA
>JAITGZ010000066.1 GCA_031280335.1 Deltaproteobacteria bacterium
TCTTCAGATCCGTTTCTTCCGGGTTGGAGGTGGGTATGAGTTCCGATTCAGCCTTTTCAAAATGTCCCAGGCGGTTCAGGCGTTGTATGCTGCGGTTGAGTTTTTTGCCGTTGAAGGCATCGCCGTCCACCAGGCGCATTTCGCGCAAAATGACGTTATCTCTGGTTTGATGGTTGCCTTCAATAATAATATTGCGCACATAAACCTTTTGCCGTTTTTCAATGACATAGACCACGGACACGCTCGGATCCGCAGCGGTTCCGCCTTTTTTTGTCTGGGGTGAGACAGCGGCGAAGGCGTAGCCGTATTCCGCGTAATAGGCGGAGAGCGCTTTGATGTCGTCCTGCAGCACGGACAGATTGAAATATTCCTTTTTGCGGGCGGCCGCGGACATTTCCGTCAGTCCGGATAAGACGGCGTCGCTGTCAATCAGTTCGCCGGCAAAGCTCACCCCGCCCACCCGGTAACGCGGCCCTTCGTTCACTTCATAGGTTATGGTAATGCCGTCCTCTTCATAGTTCACCTTGGGCGGGCTTACTTTGACGTCCATAAAGCCGCGGTTCATGTAAAAGGCGTTGATGGAAAAGACATCCCGCTCCAGCATTTCTTCTTTCAAAACGCCGGAATCGGTGAATATGGAAAACAGCCAGCGTTCGGAAAGGGCCAGCTCTCCCTTGACGCTGCGCTCACTAAAGGATTTTACCCCGTTCAGAACGATTTTTTTGATGAAAAGCTGCCGGCCTTCTTCTATGTCTATGATTAATTCCGCCGTATTGTCCGTTTTGTGTTCCAGGCGGTAGGTGGAGGCGGCCAGATAATGGCCTTTTTTGCGGTAGAGTTCGTTTATGGCCTGCAGGTCGGTAACCATGGTTTTGTCGTTCAGCACACTCCCCACCTGTGTGCTCATGGCCACACGTATATCCGCTTCATTCACCGCTTTGGCGTTTTTAATGGTGATTTTAGATATGCGCGGTTTTTCTTTGACATTATAAACCAGGACTATGCCGGTCTGGCTCTGCTCCAGTTCCAGCACAATGTCGCTGAAATAACCCAGATCCCAGATGCGTTTCAATTCACGGTCCAAAGCCAGGGGGTCAACGGGGTCTCCTGGACGGGTATTAATGCGCAAAAGCACCACATCCGCATCCAGGGCCTTGGTGCCGCGCACCTCAACCCGCGAGATGACCGAATTTTTACGCATCTCGCTGTTTACCTGCGCAGCCATATCTTCCACCGCGAAAAGCAGGTTGCTCACGTCCGGCTGGTTGGCCCGTATGGCCTTGGGCGCTTCCGCCGGGTTGGATGAAACCAGTCTGCCGTCAACACTAAAGGATGATCCTTTTTGCGTGTAAATGCCGTAGAGGGCGACATTGGCCCGGCTGCGGGCCAGGATGCGCCGCGCGGCCGCCATATCCAGCTCTTCGCCGCCATGCTGCTGCCCCAGAGCGCGCAGCATCTCATCATGCGGCATAACCAGCAAACCCTTGGCGTTGAGACGCTGGGCGATCATCCAGGTGATCTCGTCGGCCGTTTTGGCGTTATCGGCGCTGCCTTGCGCTTGAAAAGGCAGCACCATGATCATGGCTTCATTAAGCGGTGTGCCGGCGCGCGCCGCCCAGGCGGGCGTGACGCAGGTCCAGGCCGGGAACATCCCCAAAAAAAGCGTGAGGCATATGATGGTGACCAGCCGCCGGAAAGCGGCGTGTGCGGCCGAACATCCGGACAAAAGGCGGATTTTGCGCTTCCTGGACGAAAAATGAACGCCGGCAGGAGCGGATACGGGTACTGAATTCATCTTGGTGTCATGCGGCCTATGGGTATTTGTCCAGCCGGCCCTGTTTCAGTTCCAGGATGCGTCCGGACTGGCGGGCCAGACTCAGATTATGCGTGACCATAATCAAAGTTGCCCCGGTGTTTGTGTTAAGTTCCATCAATAATTCCGCTATCTGGCACCCGGTTTTTTCATCCAGGTTGCCGGTGGGTTCATCGGCCAGCAGCACCCGGGGCTTGTTCAGAACGGCCCTGGCAATGGCCGCCCGTTGCCTTTCGCCGCCGGAAAGGGTGGTTACGGCATGATCCAGGCGCTGTCCCAAACCGACCAGATGCAGGGTTTGCGCCGCCATATCCATGGCTTGCGCCCTGGGCATTCCGCCGATGATCGCCTGCATGGCGACGTTTTCCTGGGTATTGAATTCAGGCAGCAGATGATGGAATTGAAAGATAAAACCCAGGTCCTGGTTACGAAAAGAAGCTTTTTGCGCTTCGTTTAAATCCGCCAGAGAAAGCCCGTTGAACAGCGCCCTGCCCCCGCTGGGGTTATCCAGGGCACCCAGAATGTGCAGCAAGGTGGACTTGCCTGAACCGGAAGCTCCCACCACCGCCAGGTATTCGCCAGCAAAAATCTCCAGGTTTACTTCCTGCAGGATGGATACATCCTCAGCCGGTCCGCTATAAACCTTGCTAAGATTTTCCAAAATATATACCGGTTTGTTCATTCCGAACGCAACGCCTCCGCCGGCACAAGCCCGGAGGCCTGTCTGGCCGGGTACAGGGTGGCCAGATAGCAGATGAACACCGCCCCCAGGGTGATGGGCAAAATATCCTGCCATTGCAGGAGTACCGGCACATAGCTCATGGGGTAAGCCCCTTCCGGCAGATGGATGAACTTGTAGCGGCGCAGCAGCAGGCAGAGCAGGCAGCCCGCGCCCAGACCCAGTGCCGTGCCGGTCAGCCCGATGAGCAGCCCCTGCAGACGGAAAATGGCGCTGATGGATTTGCGGGTAGCGCCCATGGACATGAGTACGGCGATGTCGCGGGTTTTTTCCATAACCAGCATGATCAGACTGGCAATGATGGAGAAGGATGCCACCAGCACAATCAAAAACAAGACAATGCCCATGGCCAGTTTTTCCAGCTTGAGCGCGGCAAAAATATTGACGTTGCTTTCCATCCAGGAACGTACGCTGTAACGTTTGTCCAGCAAAGCGCTGATTTTTTCGGCCAGCTTGTCGGCTTCAAAGACCTCTTCCACGGTCAGCTCCAGACCGTTCACCCGCTGATCCTGAATGCCCATGAGGCTGCGGGCCGCTTCCAGACTGACAAACCCCAGAGATGTGTCAAACTGGATCATTCCAGTGCTGAAGGTGCCGGCGATCACAAAGGGCACTACACGGGGCGAAACCCCCGCCGTACCGCGGCGTCCCGAAGGGGCGAGCAGATTTACCCGCATACCCACGCCTACCTGCAGGGTATCCGCCAGTTCTTTGCCGATAATGATGCCCTTTAGCGGGGTGCCGTCCTGCCGTACTCCATCCATCTCATTTTCAGTCCCAGGCGGGATATCAAGATAATCCATACTGCCGGTGAGCAGATTATTCAGCATGCTTATGGAGGCGGGGCCGCTATCCGGGTCTATGCCCCTGAGCATCAGTCCTTTCATCCCCCTGGGGGAGGAAAGGACCAGTTCCGTGTATAGAAAAGGGGTGGCGTTCAGCACCCCCGGCACATCCATAATGGTACGGCGTAATTCCTCATGGTTTCTCATCCCTTCAAGGGGGCTGTAAATCACCACCTGAGCGGTGGCGGTCATGACCTTTTCACGCAATTCGGTGGTAAAGCCGTTCATGATACCCATGGCCACAATGAGTGAAGCCACGCCCAAGGCCACCCCCACCATGGAAAAGATGGAGATGATGGAAATAAAGGTCTGCCGGCGTTTGGCCCTGAGATAACGCATGGCGATGAAAAGTTCAAAACGCATGGTTTAGGGCAATCCTTCCGTCTTCAGGGTGGGAAAGAGAATCACCTCGCGGATGGAGGGGGAATCGGTCAAAAGCATGACCAGCCGGTCTATGCCGATACCCTCGCCCGCCGCCGGGGGCATGCCGTACTCCAGGGCGCGCAGATAATCCTCATCCATAAAATGAGCCTCTTCGTCGCCGGCGTCTTTTTCCGCCGCCTGCTCTTCAAAGCGCGCCCGCTGATCCGCCGGGTCATTCAGTTCGGAAAAGGCATTGGCCATTTCACGTCCGTAAATGAACAGTTCAAAACGGTCGGCCAGCTCCGGACGTGCGTTGTTCCTGCGCGACAGGGGGGAGATGTCTGTGGGGTAATGGCAGATGAAATGCGGCTGGATCAGCTTGGGCTCCACATCCAGATCAAAAAGCTTGGCTTGGAGTTTGCCGATCTTCTCCCCGTTCACAGCTTTTTCGCCCCTGGAACGGATATATTGGCTCAATACTTCGTAATTGTTGTATAAATCCGGCGAGTGTCCGCCTATGGACTGCAGGGCGTCATAAAAATCCAGGCGTTTCCAGGCCCCCAGGCTTAAATCTATTTTTTGTCCGGCATAGGTGATGACCGTATGGCCGCAGATTCTCTCAGCCAGGGTGGAAAAAATTTTTTCCGTAAAATCCATCAGGTCTTCAAAGGTGGCGTAAGCCCAATAGAATTCGCACATGGTGAATTCAGGGTTATGCCTGGTGGAAATACCTTCGTTGCGGAAACTGCGGTTGATCTCAAAGACCTTTTCAAAACCGCCCACCAGCAGGCGCTTGAGGTACAGCTCCGGGGCGATGCGCAAATACATGGTCATGTCCAGCGCATTGTGGTGCGTTTCAAAGGGTTTGGCCGTAGCCCCGCCCGGTATGGGTTGCAGAATGGGGGTTTCCACCTCCAGAAAGCCCTCTTCCTCCATAATTTTGCGGAATTCCCTGATGATCTGGATGCGTTTTTCGAAAATGCTCTTTTTTTCCGGGTTGACAATAAGGTCAACATAGCGGCGGCGGTAGCGCTGCTCCTGATCCTTCAGGCCATGATACTTTTCCGGCAGCGGACGCACGGACTTGGTCAACAGGGTGAATTCGCGGCATTTCAGGGTGATCTCGCCGGTTTTGGTGCGAAAGAGCGGGCCGCGCACACCCACAATGTCGCCCACATCCATCTGCCTGAATACCTTGTACTGTTCTTCGTTCAGCTCTTCCCTGGCCAGATAGCACTGCAGGCGTCCATTGGCGTCATGTAAATCAAAAAAAGCCACCTTGCCGAAAGAACGCAGGGTTAGTACGCGCCCGGCCAGCGAAAAAAACCGCCCTTCTTCCTCCAGCCGGGCCAGTTCTTCATCCGTTTTCCGCCCGTACGCGCGCTCCAGCTCCAGGCTGGAGGCGTTCTTGACAAAACCGTTGGCATAGACGCCAAAGCCCTGATCCAGCAAACCGCATATCTTGGCCACCCGGCCCTTGATCACTTCATTCAGTTCATTCTGCCGCTCCAGCCCCTGCAGCATGGGCATAAAAGCGGCCGCATGCGGCGATTTGACGCCAAGTTTAATGGGACTGCGCCCGGTTTTGCCCGCTGCGGCCCCGGATTTGTTTTCTTCCACTATCGTCTCCAGAACTTAAGTATATAAAAATATGTAAAATTCCACACCCTGTCAAGGAAGGGCAATAATTGGTCTGCCTCAGTTTGAATTTTTTAATTTCTGCAAAAACAGTATAATATAGATTGGCTTTTTTCAGCCTCACAAATTGGCATCTTTTGCCGTGCTGCCATTGCCAGTATAATCTCCATATGAAAGATGATACGCGCAAAAAATCCAAGCGGCCCAAGGACGCCAATCAAGCTGCCCATTTCATCTTAGCTGTAATGTTTCAATAGGTTGTTCACCCTGCCACAAATCGGCA
>JAITGZ010000174.1 GCA_031280335.1 Deltaproteobacteria bacterium
TCATGGCTTCAGCTATGATGGAACTCAGGTGTTCCGCTTCGGCGCGCTTGTTGTTTAATAAAGGGCGCAGTTTATCCAGCATCTCCAGCTCATGCGGAAAGAGCAGACGGCGCAGACGGTGCAGTTCAGGGTCCTGCGGAGCGTTCCGGCCCTTTGCGGGCGAAGGCCTTACCGATTCCTGCGCGGCATCCGACTGGACGCCGGCCCCGGCGTCTCCACCCGCCAGGCACAGGGGCGACACGGGCTCATTATATGCGGCCTGGGCAGTTTCGTCTGTGGTCAGGCGGGCTTCGTCAGCTTCAAGAGCGCTTGGAGTGGGCTTTTTCATCAGGCGCATCCGGGGCGTTTTCTCCGCTTTCCAGCACGTGCTTGGCGTCCATGGTCATCTGCCCGCTCAGCTTCACGGCGAACTCCGCAAACATGCCGGAAAGGACGGACCTGTACACCACATCGTGGCGCAGGTGGGCATCGGCGTTGCTCATGGCGCTTAGGGCGTTTTGATGGCGTTCGTCAATTTTGGCGGAAAGGGAGTTGCTTTCCGTCAGGAGCAGAGAGCGCAGCTCATGTTCCGCCGCGTCCAGCGTACTCGCCACTTTGGTTACTTTGTGTTCAAAAGTTTCCGTCATCGCGCCCAGTTCGCGTTCCAGTCCGGCAATGGCTTCAGTGCGTTCACGCTGTTCATTTTTGAGGTTTTCAGCCCGTTCGCGTTTTTCGCTCAACAGGGCCTCGGCCCGCTCGCGCTGTTCGATTTTCAACAGGTTATCCCGTTCCGCCTGTTCTTCACGCAGGCGATGGAGCAGGGTGGAGGTTTCACTTTTCATGAAGTTTTCCAGTGAATCCAGGCGGGATTTGATGGAATCGCGCAAGTCGTTCAGTTCGCGCAGCCAGAGTTCTTCCTGGCGCTTGAAACGCAGTTCCATGTCTTTCAATTGCGCGCCGAAAAGCAGCTCGCGCACCTGCTCCATGGAGGCGTTTTCCGGTGCCGTTCCTGGTTCATGGGTATGTTTAGACATAAGTTGTCCTTTTTTAAGTCAAGACATATAATGCCTTGAGAGTATTTTCAACCTAAACCGTGATGTTGAGTTAATTTTGTTTTGTGAGTATGCGGGCAAAGGTTTCCAGCATCACAGAAAACTCCACCGGTTTGGATATGTGCGCGTTCATGCCGCATTGCATGGTTTTATCCACATCGTCTTTGAAGGCGTTGGCGGTCATGGCGATAATGGGCACATCTGCCGCGTCCGGACGGTCCAGGGCGCGGATGGCGCGTGTGGCCTCATAGCCGTCCATATCCGGCATTTGGACATCCATCAGTACCAGATCGTAGGTTTCCGGCGCGGAGGCAGTGAAGATATCCAGTGCTTTTTTGCCATTGTCGGCCTCATCCAGGGTTATGTCGTAACCTTCCAGCATTTCCGCGATGATCATGCGGTTTATGTCAATATCGTCCGCAAGCAGAATGCGTTTGCCCTTCAGGATGGCGGGGTAATCCTCTTCCGTCAGGTTTTGGGTCTGGACTTCAACCTGGGAGGGCTTAAGCCATATTTCAAAAGAAAAAGCGCTGCCTTGTCCAGGCCGGCTTTGTACTTTGATTTCTCCCCCCATCATTCTGATGATGCTCTGGCTGATGGAAAGTCCCAGTCCCGTGCCGCCGTAGCGCTGGTTGATATGGGAACCGGCTTGTTCAAAGGGGTTGAACAGGTTGGTGAAATTGTCCAGATCCATGCCTATGCCGTTATCTTTCACTTCAAAATAAACCAGAGAAGCTTCCTCATTATGCTCTTTTTCCTGGACTGTCAGGCTTACCGCGCCTTCCGCGGCGGTAAATTTAACGGCGTTGCCCAGGAGGTTGATCAGCACCTGACGCAGGCGCAGGGGGTCGCTGAGTACATGGGCGGTGTGCGGCAGGTCGGCGGTAATGTTGAAGTTGATTTTACCTTCGACGCAGCGCTGGCGGATGATGACGCCCACGTCGTTCAGCAGGCTGTTGAGTTCGAAGGGTTCGTTCCCCAATTCGATTTTACCCGCCTCAATTTTGGAAATATCCAGAATATCGCTGATCAGGCCCAGAAGATGTTTGGAGGATTGTTCAATCTGGCTGAGACGGTTGGAGACGAAGTCCTGATCCGCTGCCGGATCGTTGAGTTTGCGTTGCAGTATGCCCACCATGCCCAGGATGGCATTCATGGGGGTGCGTATTTCATGGCTCATGCGGGCCAGAAAGGCGCTTTTGGACTGGTTGGCGTTATTGGCGTTTTCCACCGCCTGTTTCAGTTCCTGCTGGGTGTCGCGCAAAATGTTTTCCGCCTCCACCCTGGCGCTGACATCACGGCTTACGGCCAGCAAACCGATCTTTTTGCCGGATTTGTCAAAAAGCGGGGTATAGACGGAATCCATGGCCTCCACATGCCCATCGGCAAAAACGATGTTTTCTTCCACCAACTGCGCTTTTTTTTCGGCCAGAGCCACATCCGTAATGGCTCGCTGGCGTTCGTTCAGGTTTGGGGGGAGCAGATCCTCCGGGCGGCGTCCGATGATTTTTTCCAGGGGCAGGCCGACCATGGACTGAAAGCGGCTGTTGACCATTTTGTAGCGATTTTGTTCATCCCTGTAAGTAATCATATCCGGAAAGGCGTTGAAGAGATGCTCCAGCATGGCGTGCTGCTCTTCGCTGCGCTGTCTGGACAGCTCCAGATCGGTCACATCGGAGATGCCGGCGATATAGCCGATATGCTCCCCCTGTTGATTGAGAAAATGGTCGGCTTTGCCCAGATAGTAGCGCCCGGCTCTTTCGGAGTAATAGGTCATGGGCTCAGTACCTTGGAGCAGAGCGGCTATGGGGTCTTCCGGCGAGCCGCGCTTGAACAGGCTCACTTCCCAATAGAACTTGCCCCGGCATTCTTCCAGTGTGGTCTGGCAGCGCTGCATGGAGTCGCCGTTCATATAGATCAGGCGCATGTCCAGGTCCGTTATGTACAGGCCGCCCTGGGCGGTCTGGACGATGCTGTCGGCCATATGGTCAAAGGCATCGGTCAGAGCGCCCAGTTCATCCTTGACAACGGCGTTGAAGCGAAATTCGCGGAATCCGGCCCGGAAACGTGAAATGCCGCTGATGATGCGTTTTATGCTGTTGGTGAGGCTGGAGGCCAGCAGCATGGCCACAAAAGTTACGATTACAGCGATGACGCCGGTGCTTGCCCTCAACCTGGAGGTGGTGTCGCGCAGGTTTTCATTGATGGCGTCCTGCGTCTCTTTGGATATGAGGTACATGGCCTCGTCGGTTTCATCAATGAGCTTGTCAATGGCCCTTTTGGTTTCAGCGGCGGGACGGTGAAAATCGTCCAGACCCGCGCCTATGGTAACAAAACCGAAGCCGCGCGGGGATTGACTGTAGTGTCCGGTATAATAGGGTATGGTGGCGGCGGTGGTAAGTTTTTTCAGGCCGCTCCAGAGGATGTTGAAAGACCCTGACCCCCCGTTACGGGTCAGGTCGAACCAGCCGATACACTGAGGGGCGAAGTTGAGGTAGCGGCAGTCCAGGCCCACCAGTCCGGCGCGGGTCAGATCCGGCGCGGGTTTTTTGTTTACGGACTGATCCGTAAAGGTGGGCACATCCTTGATGAACTGGGCGTAACTTTGGCCGGAGGCGCGCCATTGGTCGTAAATACGGTCTTCCAGCCAGGGGATTTGAGGGTCGCCGGTTTCAGGGTCGTAGCCGGTTATGGAAAAATGGCGTGGATGCGCGATGTTGCGGCCTTTGTAATCCCAGATAAAGGCGTAGTTGCCTTCGGAGGCGTCCGGCAGTTCGGTATAGCGCTCGCTGGTGGGCATCATATGATCCACAAATTCCATGACATGGTCGTAATCCAGGGCCAGGGTTACGTAGCCCGTGATCCGGCCGCCGTGCGTTACCGGCATAGCCCAGCGCACCAGCCCTTTAAAGCGTTTGCCCACCGGATTTTCACGTCCGGCGTAAGCCGAGTTTTCAGGGTCAAAGGGGATGTTCCGCTTGGCAGCGTTGTCCGGGGTGTAAATGCCGATGAGTTTCGACCCCACATAGGCGCCGATTACGTCTGAGACGTAAATCTCGCCCGGAGCGAGTTTTTTTATCTCCTGGAAGTAGGTTTCCGCCCGGACAAAGGTGTTTTCACGTTTGGAAACGTCTTTAAGGGCGTGGGGCAGACCAGGGGAAGAAGTTACTTTGATTTTTTCGCGTCCGTGCAGGTCAATAAAGGTAATTTCCAGAAAAAGCGGCCGTCTTTCATAGGTATAGCTGTTGGGGGGCCGGTAATGAAAACCCAGGCCGTTTTCAATGTTGGAGGAATTTATGCTTTCGCTTTCAGTCTGTTTTTCTTCCGGTCCCCACCTGCGTCCGTTTTCAATGAGCGCCCAGCGGCCCGGCTTGAGAATAAGACCGGTTTTGTGGCGCAAGAAGTCTTTGTAGGCGCGTTCCGACGGCGGCAGGAGCGCTGCCGCGCGTATGTCGTCGTCGCGGGCGTAAAGAAAGGCGGCTACCCGCGCGGCTGTGTCCGTACTCAGGCGCTCAATGTCGTCCCTGGCCCGTTCGTCCAGGGCGTCCACCACATCCGAAGAGGCGATGTGCCCGGTAACAACCAGGGCGCTGTAGGCCGTACGGTGTAATAGCGTTGTCCGTTCGTGCATGTCCTCAATCAAATGCTCATACTGGCGTAAAGACACCAGCGTCAGCAGGATCAGAGGCACAATCATGACCAGGGTGAAGAGCAGGATCAGCTTGGCGCGCAAGCCCAGACCCAGACGGCTGAAAACCGTTCCCAAAAGCAGACGGAGTTTGCGTATTTGTTCCATCATAAAAAATTACGAGGGTAAGCCTGATTTTCAACCGTCCGCACGTCAACAGTTCCGCCGGGGTTTGTCCCTTGGGCGGGGGCACCGGGGGGCGGAGACCCGGCAAAGCGCCTCATACCACGACTGGCCGTGGGTGAGAGCGGCGGTACATGCTATGGGTGTTTTTAAAAAAGCTCCTGCCTTTACTTATAGTTGATAAAGATCAAGATGGCTATAATTAAATTCACCAGGCGGGCGCGCTCGTTCTGGGCGCTTCGGATTGCGGCGGAACCGCCTCTTGCGTCTCTTTTTTTATGGATTGGAAGCGCATGGCGTTTTGCAGGGCCAGGGACAGGCAGCGCAATGCGGCATTGAGGGTCATGGCCTGGTCCCGGCTCAGTCCGGCGGAGTGGCCGGTCAGCCCCATGAGCATGCCGCAAGGCATATTGTCTATGGTCAGGGGCAGGGTAACCAGCCGCCCTCCGGCGGGGTGATTCTGATGAATATGCTCTGTTTCGCCTTCCGCGCCCAGCGGCATGAATTCCAGTTTGTCCGCAGGCAGGGGGCGCGTTGCCCGCACGGCTTCGCATATGGTGGTCATCCAGAAGGAGCGGGCCGGGGACTTTTCCGGCGCGGAAAGATAGACCTGAACCCTGGGGTCGCCCCCCAGCGGATCCCATAGAACAGCCTGCGGATCGCGCAAGTCGCAGAAGGGCTGAAACAGGCGGAAAGCTTGCTGGATAATCCGCCCTGGGTCAATGGATGCCGGGATTTCTGTCAGGAAATTGACTAAAAAATTCAGCGTTTGGTTTTTGTGTTCAAGAATCTCGCGTTCCAGCGAAATTTCCTGGATCATGCGCAAAAAGACATCCTGCATGTCTTCCAGGCTGATAATCTGCTTTATGGCGTCGCGCAGCACGGCGGCCTTGTGCGGCGGGCGGAGTATGCGGGCCGCCCCGGCATCCAGGACCATTTCCAGCTCATCCTGTGTATAGCTTTCTTCCAGCAGCGCCAGTCTGGGCAGGGTTTTGAGGTGCTGGGCCTTGTGGGGGGGGGCGGAACAGATGAGGCGCAGCCCCGCCGGAGAAAGCAGAAGCAGAGCTGGCTCGGCCTTTTCACAAACGGATTGGGAGGGTATGACTCCATGTTTCCAGGCGCTAAACTGGAATTTTTTGCCCAGCATGGCGCGTATGGCCGCCTCCAGGCCGGTGGACAATTCAAATGACCATATTTGTGTGGTTTTATTCAATTTGTTCATTTTTATCCTCCGCTGAAAAGGCTGTTTTCAGGATTCATGCGAAAGGATAAGCAATAATTGTTCCAAATGATTTTATAAAATGCCTGTTGGAACGCAATCCGTCTTTGCGCGCATTATGTTCCAGCGGGCAGCCGGAGCATGTTGACTTTGAAATTGCTCTAAAAAAGCAAAGCACTGTGGAGGGGATCCGGGGGGAATGGTTCCCCCCGGATGGGGTTTGGGGCTATCGCCCTAAAAATGCGAAACAACTGGGCGCGCTTTTGAACGCCCCCGGCGTCAAATCACCGGCCCCAGGTTATAGATGTCAATGGCGCTGTGATAATGCAGGGTTTCGTTTTTGGTCATTTCCCCGTTCAGCACGTGCAGGAGTTTTTCAAAGGTCTCCTCGCCCACCTGGTCAATGGTTTTTTGCCCGGTGATGATCAGCCCGGCGTTTATATCCATGTCATGGCGCATGCGCTCGTAGGTTTCTGGGTTGCCGCAGATTTTGATCACCGGCATGGAGGGGAAGCCCTGAGGCGCTCCACGCCCGGTGGAAAACAACATCATCTGCGCCCCGCTGCAAGCCATGCCGGTTAAAATCTCCGGTTCGCGTCCCGGGGTGTCTTTGATCCACAGCCCTTTGTGCGTGGTGGCGATTTCGGAGTACTCCATCACCCCCTGGATGGGGCGGCTGCCGGATTTGACAATGGCCCCCAGGGATTTTTCTTCAATGGTGGAAAGGCCGCCGGCCATGTTGCCGGGCGTGGGCTGCCCTTTACGCATGTCGCAGCCCAGGGACCTGGCCCGTTCTTCCATGGTCTGGACGATGGCGTAAATCTTTTTTTCCACTTGCGGGTTTACCGCTCGGCGGGCCAGGATATGTTCCGCTCCGATGAACTCGGTGGTTTCGCCAAAAATCACTGTGGCTCCGGCGTCCACCAGTTTGTCGGCCACATAGCCGATGACGCAGTTGGAGGCCATGCCGGAGGTGGCGTCGGAAGCGCCGCATTTGATGGACATGACCAGCTCGGAGATATCCGCGCCGGTACGCTGCTGCCCGGAAACAGCGATGACCAGTTTTTCGGCCGCGTCTATGCCGGCCTGGATGGAGCGGCTGGTTCCGCCCAATTCTTGAATGCGCACGATTTCCACCGGTTTGCCCGAATCCTTGACGGCCTCTACCAACCTTGCGTGATCCGTGCCCTCGCAGCCCAGGCTCACCACCAGGGCCGCGCCCAGGTTAGGGCTGCGCCCCAGGCCGATGAGCGTATCCGTAACCCTTTCCAGATCAGGGGGAAGCTGGCAGCAGCCTTGGTGGTGAAAAAGCCCCACCGTGCCCTGTACCTGGCGGACAATGGCCTGAGCCACATCATTGGCGCAGACCACCGAAGGAATAATGGCCACATGGTTTCTGATGCCGAATTTGCCGTCGGCGCGCTTATAGCCCATGAATTTCATTTTTTTGGCTCCAGGTCGCCGCGTCCGCGCCGGCTGTCAAGGTTATGCGCATGCACATGCTCGCCTCTGCGGATTTCTTTGGTGGCCGCGCCCAACTCCTCGCCGTACTTGATCACGGCTTCGTTCAGATGGATGTCGCGCAGGGCTACCTTATGCCCGTAAGGGATATCGCTGAGTACGGTCAGCTTTTCGCTTTTTCCCTTTTTATCACGCAGATCGACTGCAGCGTTGGCGCTGACGCCGCTGGCGAAAATGGTGGCGACATTGTCCAGATCGTTTACCTTCAAGGCCAGTTTCAATTCCATAGTGCCTCCTTGTGGCTTGGTAAATCCAGGGAGTTCAATCTTAGAATAAATTAGAATAATTTTAAAGTGGAGTATTTCGATTTTGATGCCGCGCATTTTTGGGGCCGTCGTCCCAATAGAGCAATTTCGCTTTGAAATTGCTCTGGCGGCGGGGTTCGCGCAGCGCCGCCTCCGGCGGGTTCAGGCGAGACGCAGGGGCGTCTCGCCTGCCCGGGCTATGCGGCAGGGGGTGGAGCTGAAGCAGGGCAGTTGCAGGGGATCCAAATCATGGCTGGTCAGGACCAGGGCCGCCCCGGCGGTAACGGCAACGGCCATTTCCCGCGCCGCGACTTCTTGCCAGGCTTGATCCAGAAAGGCAAAGGGCTCATCCAGCAGCAGCAGCGGCCTGGCCGAGGCAAAGAGCCGGGCCAGACCCAGGCGGCGGCGCATGCCGCCGCTCATGGCCGGGGGATAAATATGCCCATCCAGGCCAAAGCGTTCAAGCCAGCGCCGGATGCGCGCCGTTTTTTCCGCTTCATCCAGACGGCGCGGCAGGATGTAAGCCAGGTTTTCCGCCGCTGTGAGCCAGGGGATTAGGGCATCGTCCTGGAAGAGCAGGCTGGCCGGGGCGGCGCGGCGCACAAGCCCGCCATCCGGCCGGATCAGGCCGGCCATGATCTCCAGCAGGGTACTTTTGCCCGCGCCGGAAGGCCCGGTGATGCAAAGCGCCTCTCCTGCGGCAAGGCGCAGGCTGGCCTCAGCCACCACCATTTGCCCGGCGTAGCTTTTGCGTACTTTGACCAGTTCAAGCATGTTCAGCCCGGCCCTGGGTTTGCAGGCGTGCGGCCTTGCGGCGCAGGGGGAGGATCAGGGCGTTTTCCAGCGCGACTCCCAAAACGATCAGGGTCAGGGCCCAGGCGTTGAGTTCTTCCATATTCATTTTATGATAGCTCCAGTAAATGCGCGCTCCTATGCCCTGGTGACTGCCCAAAAACTCCGCCACGGCCGCAGCCTTCCATCCTGCGGCGAGTACGGTGGAAAATCCGGCCAGCCAGTAAGGCATGATGCCGGGCAGGATCAGGCGGCGCAGCATCCTCAGCCTCGGTACGCCATACAGGCGGCTCATGGAGAGAAGCCGCCTGTCCAGGCCGAGGACGCCCTGGGCCGTGTTGCTGAAGACAAAGGGAAAGGCGGCGGCAAAAACCGTAACCACAGGCACGGTGGAGCCTGTGCCCGCCCAGACCATGACCAGGGATATCCAAACCACCGGCGGGCAGGATTGCAGGGCTGCGGTCAGGGGAGCGACCAGACGCAAAGCCCAGGGCATAAGCCCGGCGGCCAGACCCAGGGCCGTGCCGGCCAGGTTGGCCAGGGCGATGCCGGCGGCCCCGCGCAGCAAGGTAACCCCCAACTCGCGTCCAAGCTCCCCGCTGCAGGCCAGATTCCACCAGGCGGAAAATATGGCGGCGGGCGGCGGGGCCAGCGCCGGGCCAAGCAGCAGCCCGGCAAGATAGAGCGCCCCGGTCAGGATCAGGGCGGAGACCAGATAAGCCATTTAGCGCGCCGCGCCTTTAAAGATAAAATATTCCGGCACCGCGTCCTCAGGACTGCCGGCCGCCGCCGGCAGCACCAGACGCAGGAAGGCGTCTATTTCAGGCTCAATCTCCCTGGCCGGCAGGGCCAGGAGCAGGTCGCGCCCCAGCGAGGCGCGGATAACTTCCGGCCCCAAGGCGCTCAGCACTTCTTGCGGCAGGGCGGCCAGGGCTTCTTCCGGCTGTTTTTCCATGGCGGCGGCAGCGGCGCGCATTTTATCCAGCAGATCTTCCAGCAGCTCGGGGTTCTGCTCCGCCAGGGCGGCGCTCGCGGACAGCCCGGCCAGGGGCAGGCGGGGCAGGCCGCCGAAACGCCGGGCCAATTCTTCTTCCAGCCCGGTCAGGACGCGCCAGGAAGGATTCTTGAGCAGCAGGACGGAAACCAGCGGTTCAGGCAGCAAGGCGTAGAGCCATTTGCCCCTGCTGATCTCCAACATGAGCTGGGGCGCGGGCAAGGGGGCTATTTTAAACTCCGGCCCGCCCCGCCGGGCTATCTCCGCCAGCAGACCGGAGGCCGGGCTATCCTGGGGGGCCATAGCCAGGGCCGCGCCGTTGCGGCGTAGGTCTTCAGCCACGGTTTCCAGCATTTTTTCCCGCCCCGTCCCGGCCGGTTCTTCACGCCCAATAAAGTAAAACTTCTTCCAGCCCGTAACCGCCAGCAGGGTCAAGGGCGCGCCCCGGCGGGCGGCCTGGGCAAAGCCTTCCAGGTGGCCGATCCACAAATCTCCTTTGCCGGCCAGAAGCAGTCCGCGCAGGTCATCCATGTTTTTCCAGTATTCCACCTTCAGACGGTAACCGGGACCGGGCCAGCCCTGCCGTATGGCCCCCCAAAGGGGCATCTGCGGGGTGGTGGCGCTAAGGGCGGTGTACAGGGTCAGTTCCCTGGGGGCCGCAGCATGCTGCGCGTTTATCCACGTAGCGGGCAGGAACAGAAAAAAGGCCAGGGCGAATATGGACAAACGCATAGTTTTACCTTGGTTTTAGAGGTTATGTTCCAATAGGTTGTTCATTCAAAGTTTTTCTGCCGTTACGCGGCTGAAAAATGTTGAGGGGTCCGGGGTGCCTTGCCGTTGTACCGGGGGGGATGGCGGAGATAAAGCGGTACCCTGGCAAACATGCCCATTTTAGCCCCAATAATGTATAATCCCAAAGTTACTATGCTCTAAAAATTCAGGCTGTAGTTCAGCCTGGCGGCAATACCCGGTTCCCACAGGGTCTGGCCGCGCTGGTGGGCCAGATAGTTGTAATAGCGGGCGTCCAGCAGGTTTTCGCCCACCAGGGAGAGGTCGTGCTTCATGCCCAGGGCATCAAAGGCGTAGCCCAGCGAGGCGTTCAGGGTGGCTGAACCCGGCGTGTGCGCCGTGTTATCCGGGGTGCGTTTTTGGCGGGCGCTAAGGCGGGTATCCAGTCTGGCCCTTAAACCATAGCCCGGCGTAAGTTCCACCCCGGCCATGCCGTACAGCGGGGCGACGCCCGGCAGGGGCTGATCGTTTTCTTTATCCAGGCCGTAAAGCCAGGTCAGGTTGCCCAGCAGGGCCAGACTAGGCACAATCTGCCAGCGGGCTTCGGTCTCCGCTCCATAGATGCGCGCGGCGGCCACGTTGGTCAGGTAACGTTCGCTGGGGCTGGAGGCTTTTTCGGCTATATAGTTGCTGATGATGTCGCCAAAGAGGCGCAGTTCGGCATTGAGCGGGCCGTTTTCGAAACGCAGGCCGTATTCCGCGTGCCAGGAGCGCTCCGGGTCCAGTTCCGGGTTGCCGTATATATCAATGCCGCCCAGGCTGATGTACTTGAAGCGCTCCATGATGTCCGCCGCCCGGTAGCCGGAAGATATGAGCAAAGACTGGCTCCAGGCATCGCTCATATTCCAGGTCAGCCCGGCATGTCCGTGCCAGCCCCAGTCGTTTTCAACGGTCCTTCCGTAATTTTACCTTGAATTTTGGTATATGATCGCGTTGGGGTTGGGCGGTATGATTATCATGGGGTCGGCCTGAGTGTTCAGGCGGTCCAGTCTGGCCCCCAGGTTCAGGGTAAAGGCATGGTTCAGGCTCCAGTTGTCTTCAACGAAAAGGCCCACGGAAAGCTGCCTGGCATCGGGGGTGGGGGAATCATACAGCTCGCGGTGCTGGTTGTTGGGCGCGGGCAGCTGGATATGGCGGTAACGCCGGGTTTCCACCTGCCAGAGCCAGAAATCCGCCCCGGCGGTCAGGGTATGCCCGCCCATTTTACTAAGAGTTTGCAGCTTGCCGCCGTAAGTTTCGTGATCGGCCGCCGGCTTGGCTTCAATGGGCCAGGCCCCGGCTGCCGGCCTGACGGATTCGGTAACCCGTACGCGGCGTTTGTTGCGGGTGTAGTAAAGGTCGGTTTCAATACTTTTAAGGTAAGTGCCGTCCAGTTTAAGGTCGGCATCCAGGCCGAAAAAGGTGAATTCAGGGGAGGTGTAGGTAACCTGGGCCGTGGCCGGCATGGAGGCAGGCCCGCCGGGCAGGCCGATGTTGCGTCCGGTGGACTGCATGGCCTCCAGGCGCAGATTCAGGGGCCGCCAAGGGCGCAGCCCCAGAACGGCCCTGCCCTGCCGGTCCAGAAAAGAGCTGTTGTCCAGCCTGTCGTTATGGCCGCCGTAAACGTCGTTATAATCGCGGTAGGCCCCGGAGATAAATCCGTAAACCTGGGGGCCGGAAAGGCTTAAGCCGCCGTAAAGGTTGCCGCCCTCCGGGTTGGTCGCGCCGGAAAGGGAGACCCTGCCGTGCGGTTCAAATTTTTCCGTAAAATCAGCCTTGCGGGTGATGATGTTCACCACCCCGCCCACGGCCCCGGACCCGTAAAGGGCGCTGATGGGGCCTTTGAGTACTTCCACCCGTTCAATATCCGCCGGGTTGATGAAGCCCAGGCGGGCGTTGAGGTCTGTGGCGGTGTGCAGGCGCTTGCCGTTGAGCAGCAGCACCACGGAGGGACCGGAAAGCCCGCGGATGGAAATATCCTGGCCCCAGGGGGAGTCGCCGCTGCGCTTTATGCCGGGCAGGCGATCCAGAGAATCAGCCACACTGGCCTGGGGGGCCCGGGCCAAGTCCTCTTGCATGACCACACCTACCCCGCCGGGGGTTTGGGACTGGGGGGCGGCGTAGCCCCTGGCCGTTACGGTAACCGGGTCAAGGCGCAGCGCGGCGCTGTCCGCCGCAGCCGCCGGGGCTGTGCGGGACATAAGCGCGGCGGCCAGCATACAGGCGGCGGCATATGTTTTGTTCATGGTCTTTTCCTTTTGCCCGCCCCGGCAGGGACGGAATTTTTATAATCCAGCATTTACAGTAAGTACACCGGGAAATTACGTTAAAAACCCGTCCTGCTTTGTCCTTGGGGAGGGAACCCCACCCTCCTAAACCCATTTAAGTTTTTTTCAGCCGCATGGCGGCTGAAAAATGTTGAGGGGGTTTGGGGGGGCTGTTTTCCTGACTGCTGCGGATCATATCTCTGGCAATTTCAAAAAGTAGGTTCCAGCCCGGCCAGAGCATTTTCCAGTTGTTGTCTTCCAGTTCCGCGAATCCTTTTGCCTGCGGGTGGATGGGGGCGAGCATTCCCTCAGCGGCCATGAAGTTTTGAAAATCTTCCGACAAAAAATAATCCAGGGCGGCGTGCGCTTCGTCCGGGGCGTCCCAGGCCAGGCAGCCGAACAGGGGCACGGCCAGGGCACCGGAGGCGGGCCAGATCATGGCGGCGGGGCCTTCGCGAAAGGCTCCGGCAAAGGCCGGGATGTTCAGGGCCGCCTTGAGTTCGCCCCGGCCCAGGCGTTTATTGATATCTATGGGGTTACTGCCGGTATCCAGTTTGCGTAAAAAGTTTTTGACCTCTTCTCCGGCGCTGCGGCGCAGCACTGCTTCCGCCAGGTAGGGCATGGGCGTATCCGGCGGGGGGCAGCCGATGGGGCCGGGAAAATCCGGGGCGCACAGGTCGGTCCAGTCGCGCAGGCGGGGGGCGCACTCCGGCCCGGCGGCCAGGATTACCGGTATGACCGCGAGCAGGCAGATTTCTTCCGTGGGCGCGGCCAGGCCCAGACGGGCGTATTCCGGCCGCTGCGGGGACTTTTTGTCCGGCTTGGCCAGGCGTCCCTCCCCGGCCAGGCGCAGGGCGTGCAGGGCGACCTGGGGGTAGGCTGTAACGGTCAGGGCCGGGGGCTCGCCCTCTCCGAAAGAAGAGGCGAAATCAAACATCTCCTGATGCGTGTCCGGCTCTGTAAGCTCCATGCCGGGGAAGCGCCTGGCCGCGTCTTCGCGCACCTTGCGCAGAATGTTAGGCGGAAAGGTGAGGCAAAGTTCAAAATTCATGCGGTATTTCCTTATTTTTCAGCCGTGCAGCGGCCGAAAAAATAAAAGGGTTTCCAAGTGTGCATTGCCCTATGTGTTTGGTTCCACATTGAAATGCTCCATATTGAAATATTCCATCCGGCAACCCGGGTGGGTTTCCAAAGTGGTTAACCCCTTTGGCGTGGGGCCGGGTGCCTTGCCGTTATGCCGGGGGGCGGCATCGATGCTGTCGCTATCCGTAAGGCGGCCTTGCCGCCTAACGGCTACCGCAAGGATAAGGCGGCGTATGGGTAAACATGCCAATTTGGAGCCACCGGCTGGAGTAATTCCAACGCGCATTGCATTAATCGGGTTCCGGGGCGAGGCGTCCTCCGCCGCGCAGGGTCGTGCGCGCCCGCAGCAGGGCGTCATCCATGCGTTCCAGGCTTGAGCGGCATATTTTTTCTTCCGGGCTCAGATCCAGCAGGTGGTTCATACCGCCGGAGGCCATGACCAACCGCCGGGGGCAGCTTAAGATAAGCACGGGGTCGTGGGTGGAGATGACGCTGATCTTGCCTTGCCCGGCCAAGGCGTTTAAGGCCAGGCGCTTGTCGATGCCGGCGTTTTCCACCTCGTCAATGAGTACCACCGGCGCATCGGAAATCAGGGCTATATCCGCAATCATCAGGGCCCTGGCCTGGCCGCCGCTGAGTCGCTGCAGCGGGCTGCCCACGGCAAAGGGTTCGCCGCAGAGGGTATTGGCCAGAGTCACGGTTTTTTCCGCCAGACGCTCTTGTTCTTTGCCCAGGCTGCCCGCATGCAGGCGTACAAATTCAGCCACCGAGGCATCCAGGATAAAATTGGTGCGTTGGGAAAGGGTGGCCACGGCCGGACGGCGGGGGACATTTGCCGCCTTGTGTCCATCGTTCAGAATGACCCGGCGGCCTGAGGGGGTGTCGCCTTCCGCCAGCTGCTCTATATCCGCCAGCAATTCGCTTTTGCCTGATCCGGTGGGGCCGATGACCGCCAGGCTGTCTCCAGGGCGCAGGCACAGCCGGGCTACGGCTTCGGGATGCCCGGCCCTGTCCCGCCCGCCGGTGATCTCCAGCTTATTCAACATGCCGGAGCCTCTGCGGAAAAAAGTTTTTCCACACTGCCGGTCTGGTAACGGCGGCCCACACGTTTTTCTCCCGTGCAGTAGGAGCATAGGGCTGCGGGCATGTCATGGCGCAGTTTTCTGCCTTCCATGCCCGCTATGTCCGGCGTTTGCTCCAGGGCGCGCCACAAGGCCAGGCTGCCTGTGCCCAGGAGGCCGTTTACTTGGTAAACGGCGGCGGTGGAGTTGGCCGTGCCAAGGCCGAAGATAATGGCCTCGCGCTCTGCCTGGGATACCAGGTCGCCTTTGCTTAAGACCAGGATATCGGCCATGCTGAGGAGCGGCCCCATTTTTTGCGGGGCCTGGAGTCCGCCCAGGCTGTCCACCACGGTCAGGGCGGGTACGCCTTCAATATGCGGGGCGCAGCGCAGGCAAAGCCCGGCGGTTTCAATGAACAGATAATCGGCCTGACGGCTTAAGCCCCACTCCAGCGCTTCTTCCATGTTGGAGATAAAATAGTGATCCGGGCAGAGGTAGCCGCTGTGTCCGCCTATGGCCGGAATGCCCAGTTCGCGGGCGTAGCGCTCCGGGTCAAGGGAACTGCGCGTGTCAAATTTTACCGCTGCGGCTTTGAGTCCCTCCGCCTGCGTATGGCGCAGCAGGCGGACGATGACCGAGGTTTTTCCGGCGCTGGGCGCGCCGGCTACAATGATGGTCTTCATGTTCTCCTCATGGATTTAAACAATGAAAGTGATTTTCATTTTCTTAAGATGAGGGAAATAGCAGGGGCTGCAAAAAGTGTCAATGGGTTTGGAGCGATTTAAAAGTGAAATTGTTCTGGGAACATGTTTTAAGCGCAAACGTAGGCATAACGGCAAGGTGTCTTGGGGTTTCATCTTCAAGGGGTTGTCTTGCGCCGTGATGGTTTGGCAGGGCGTCCCGGCTGAGCGGGGGTGTTACCTGAAGACATCCCGGCGGCGGAAGTCCGGCAGGTATTCCGCGCCTGCTTCCAGTTCCTGAACAAAGGCCCGTGTCAGTCCATGCTGCAGGGCCAGGTCCACGCCTTCTTCGTATTCGTCCGCACGCAGGGGGCGGAGCAGGCCGGGCAGGTCTCCGAAGTTTTCCGGCCTGCTTTGGGTGAGGTGCAGGGGTTGGTACTGGGCCATGAGGCTCAAATGCAGGTCAGGGCCGAAGTTTGCGGCCAGCAGGGGGATGAGGCTCCTGGTGCGGGCGAGATCCGCCGGCAGCACCAGGTGGCGGATGAGCAGCCCGCGCATGGCCGCGCCGCGCCGGTCCGTTTTAAGGTGGCCCACCTGGCGGAACATTTCCCGCAGGGCCGTTTGGTTTACGGACACGTAGTCCTCAGCCCCCAGGAGGCGCAGGGCCAGGGGGTCGCGGTCTTGCGTCTTCAGGGCAGCGGGGCCGAGTTTGGCGTCCGGCAGGTAAATATCCACCAGCCCGTCCAGGAGGCGCAGGGCAAGGATGGAGTCATAGCCGCCGCTGTTATAGACCACGGGCAGGCGCAGGCCCCTGGTTCTGGCCAGGCGCAGGGCCGGAACAATGGCGTGCGCATGGGGGGTGGGCGAGACCAGGTTGATGTTCAGCGCGCCTTTTTTTTGCAGCCCCAGCATAATTTCCGCCAGATCTTCGGTTGTGGTACTTTGTCCGGGCACAGGCGCGTTTGGGGTCACGGCATCCGGCTGTGAAATTTGCCAGTTCTGGCAAAAGACGCAGCGCAGATTGCAGCGGCTGAAAAAGATGGTTCCTGATCCTCCCAGAGCCGGGTCAAGTCCTGATATGGGCGGCTCCTCGCCATAATGGAGCAGGGCGGCGGCCAGTTCGGCCTGAGGGAGCGCCCCGCAGCGCCCGATCTGCCCCAGGTCGCGGCGTACCTGGCAGGCGTGCCCGCAAAGGGCGCAGAAATTTTTACTGAAAGGTTTGCGGCGCATATCTCCGGCCTATAGCCAATAAAAAACCGGGACGCAAAGCTTTTAAACCGTGATCCGGCGGCGTCCGGGCGAACATGCCCATGTACCCCCGCCGCCCCGCTCAACCGAGCATCTGTCAGAAAAGTACACCCGTAGGTGTGGGAACGTTCAACAGCCGGGTAAAACCGATCCATACCAGCAAACAGACAGAAGCCGTTACCGTCAGGGCATTCCGCAGAGTCTGGCGGCGGCTCGCTCTCTGATCCCGCAAAGCCAGAGTCATGCCGCACAAAAAGATCATTGAGGCCGGGTAAAAGCCCAACCAGGGCATGATAACAACATAAATCACGGAACCGGCGGCAACGATGGCAATGCGCCTGCCGGACACAGCCTCTCCGTCGCTGACTTTGACTTTGCGCAGGTATTTGCGTGCGCCGTTGCCCAGCAATAAAAGACCGCAGAGGCTGATGAAGGCAAGCAACAGTTCCGGCAGCGTGCGTCCCATCCCCTCCAAAACATCCAATTGCGCGGCAAAGATCGCCGCAATGACCAAGGCGGTAACGCCTGCCAGCGCATCGGCAAGAGGAGAAGCGGTCGGGAGCAGGTTTTTTTCTTTTATCACGCCGCTCTTGTCTTTCAAAGCAAGAAACGGCTGGACCAGGAGCGAAATACCGGTCAGCGCCGCCAATACCAATGCCACCGGACTGTTCAGAAACACCTGGAGTACGGAACCATCCAGGGCCAAGGCGAGTTGGGTCGTTCTGCCCACACTGTGGTCAATCATCACCCCTAGAATGATGCCCAGGGCCACGGCACCGTTGTCCAGGCCGATACGTCCGCACCAATGACCGAAAAAGCCGAAGCACAGCACCACCCACACATCCAGCATGCTGTTGCCGATGGCGTAGGCGCCTATGGCGGAAAAAACCACAATGGCAATGGCCACAATGGTGAGGCGTATTTTGAGCAGTCTGGTCATAAGCTTAACCAGCAGGAACCCGACGGGGATCATGAGCAGATTCACGGCGAACTGGGACATGATGAAGGTGTAAACCAGATCGCCGGAAACAGTGAATACCTTGAATCCCGGCTGGATGCCCTTGGCCAGGAGAACTCCAAGAATCACCGCAGCCACCGCGCTGCCGGGTATGCCTAGGGTGAGCATGGGGATAAGCGCGCCGCCAATGACCGCATTGTTGGCACTTTCGCTGGCGGCCACGCCCTCCAGTATGCCGGAGCCGTATTTTTCCGGGCGTTTATCCCAGCGTTTGGATTCGTTGTAGGCGATAATGGAGGCGATCTCACCTCCGGCCCCGGGCAGCATGCCCACAAAACCGCCGATGATGGAAGAGCGCAGCAAGATAAGCTTGCAGCGCTGCGCCAGCGTGCTAAAAACCATGTGCAGCGCCCTGGGGGTAGGGCAATAGTCCGCGATGTACGGCTTGTGGCTGCCCAGCAGGAAGAGTACCTGGGAGAAGGAAAAGAGACCGATCATGGCGGGGATGATGGAAATGCCCTGTACCAGAGGCGCATAGCCAAAGATGAAACGAGGTGAACCCTCATGGGGATCCAGCCCGATGCAGGAAACCAGTATGCCGATGGCTCCGGAAAGCAGACCCTTGAGCATGTTGCCGGACGACATGACCGCAATGGTGGAAAGACCGAACAGACAAAGCCACAGTATCTCCGGCGCGCCGAACTTAAGGGCGAAACGCGCCAGAGGCGCGGTCAGAAAGAGCAGCATCAAGGTGCCGATAATCCCGCCAAAGGAAGAAGATAAAAGCGAACCGTATAGTCCTATATCCGCCTTGCCTTTCCGGCACAGGGGCCAACCGTCAAAGGTGGTGGCCACGGAGGAGGGTGTGCCCGGCGTGCAGATGAGTACAGCCGCATTGGCCCCGCCGTAGATAGCCCCCGCATAGATGGCCCCCAACATGATCAGCCCGCTGGTAGCGTCCATGGCAAAGGTGGCCGGCACCATCAAGGCCACGCCCATGGTGGCTGTAAGCCCGGGGAGCGAGCCCACAACGATGCCGCCGGTGAGTCCGGCCAACATCAACGTTATATGGACAGGCTCAAAAAGATGCAGCGCCGCTGGGCCGATGAATTCCAACATACTGTTGTTTCTCCTCTTTAGAGCATATTAACTTTGAGATTATACATTTGGGGCTAT
>JAITGZ010000190.1 GCA_031280335.1 Deltaproteobacteria bacterium
TTCATCCGCGCTGAGGCGCTTGATCACGCTCCAGGCTTCCGCTATGGCAGGGTTCGATTGAGCGAGCATCTCAAACTCCTCCTTCTTTTGAGCTGAAAAAAAACGCATCCAGCCGCCCAAAGGCGAGGTATCACCCTTATGCGCTTTCTTGCGTATTTACGGCGGTACCACCCTCATTTCAAGGGGAAAATTCTTATACCCGCGCTTGCCGCGCCATATGGCGCGGGATATTTTCCCAAGAATGCAAGAGGGAACCCCAAGAGAAAGAGCCTTGGGGGCGGGGATGTCAAGAAGAAGAGCCTTGGGGCTATGAAAATATTCCAGACTCGATTTCAGGAGTCAGCGCTTCCACGGCGGTGTCCAGCGCGCCATTCCCATGGAGGGACGGGGTTTTTCCGCTTCCACAGGCCGCGCCCGGCGGCGCGCGCCTCTTTTTCCAAGGCCAGCCAGCGCACGCACTGTATCTCGCGGCAATAATCAAGATAAACCCAGGCCAGACCGGCGCGCACCAGCTCCTCATTCAACATGCGTCCGTCCGTCAGGCGCACCATGCCCACCGAGCGGCCATAACGATCCGTATCCAGCGTTCTCACTTCCACCTCATGGAGCAAGGCCAGGTCAGAGGCAAAGGCCCGCGCCTCTTTGCCCCCGGGCTGATCGGATTCAGGCGCGTCCACTCCGTACAAACGCACCTTAAGCATCTCCCGTTCAGGGCTGAACATGGTCAGGGTATCGCCGTCCGCCACACGGATCACCCGGCCGGGGGCAAAGGAATAAGCGCCCACGGCCGCAAGCAGCGCCAGCAGAAGAGAAAGCAGAGATTTGGACTTTCCGCGCGGGAACAGCAGCCGTAAGACCCCGTTATGGCCGGTTTTAGCGCGCGCCATGCTCTTCACCCTCCCGCGCGTCCCGGCCATAAACGGAGCATAAAAAACGCAAATGTTTGAACGCCGGCAAAGGCTGCGGCCAGGCGGGCCGCCCGTCCGCCGCAAGAGCGGGGCCGGGCCGGGCAAGTTCCTCCAGACCCGGCAGATCAGGCAAGCGCCACTCCCAGTTGCCGGCGGCCACCGAAGGGGTGTTCATGCGTCCTTCCTCCCCCAGGCCGAGAATATCCTGCATGGGAATCACGGCCAGATCCGCCGGGCTGCCCAGGGCCAGACGCAACATGAAATCCACGGCATCTTCCGGGCCGAGATCGCGCCCGGCGTAACGGGCAAGATTGCCCTGCTCCTGCGGCGCGGCGCTGCTGAACCAGTCCAGGGTGGTGGGGTTATCGTGGGTTCCGGTATAGACCACGCTGTTCTGGCTGTGTCTGAAAGGCGCGTCCGGATTCAGGGCGGGTTTTTCCCCCCCAAAACCAAACTGCAGCACCTTCATGCCCGGCAAGGCAAAGTCGCGCATGAGTTCGCGCACGTCTTCGGTAATCACGCCCAGGTCTTCGGCGACGAGGGGCAGGTCAGGCCCGAAATGCCCGCGCAGGGCGCTGAAAAGCTCCCTTCCCGGCGCTTTGACCCATTGTCCGTTGACCGCTGTTTTTTCTTCGGCGGGGATGGCCCAGTAAGCGCAAAAACCGCGAAAATGATCCAGACGGGCCACATCCATCATACGCAGGTTATGTTCCAGGCGCTTAATCCACCAGGAAAAACCCTTTTGGCGCATCGCCTCCCAATCATATACCGGATTGCCCCAACGCTGACCGGTGGCGCTGAAATAATCCGGCGGCACCCCGGCCACGCTTGAGGGCGCGCCTTGCCCGTCCAGTTGAAACAGCTCCGGGTTGGCCCAGACATCAGCGCTGTCGTGGGTTACATAGATGGGCAGGTCGCCGATGAGGGCAAGGCCCAGTTCCGCGCATCTCCGCCGCAGAACCCGCCACTGGCTGAAGAAGAGGTACTGTATGAACTTGTGCCGCAGCACGCTGCGCCGGTTTTTTGCCTCCCAGGACTCCAAAAAGACAGGTTCGCGCCATTTCAGGGCATCAGGCCAGTCCACCCAGGACGCGCCGCCATGTTCTTCTTTGATGGCGGCGAACAGGGCGTAAGGATCAAGCCAGGAGGCCTCCGCCCGGCAAAAATGCAAAAAATCCTCCCCTTCTCCCAAGGAGGCGAAGCCCCGCGCGAAAGCCGCGTTCAAAACAGCCCGGCGCTGGGCGCAAACCGCCCTGTAATCCACCCGCCCTGGAGCGGAACCCCTGCAATATAAATTGACGGCGTCATCCACATCCGCCCTGGAAACCAAACCCTGTTCGCATAAAAGCTCCGGGCTTATGAACAGCGGGTTGCCGGCAAAGGCCGAGGGGCTGGAATATGGCGAGTTGCCTATAAATTCAGAGGTGGGCGTCAGAGGCAGAAACTGCCAGAAGCGCACGCCGGCGGAAGCCAGGGCCAGGGCAAAGGCATGGGCCGCCGGCCCCAGATCGCCTATGCCAAAGGCCGAAGGCAGGGATGAAATATGTAAAAGCACACCGCAACTTCTTTCAGACATGGGCCTGACCTCTTTTTTACCCCCATTGCCCCAAAAATCCGGCTTTTGCAACTCAATTTGCCAAAAGGTCCATCCTGGGTTAGGGTAATATCCGGAGTAAGCCCATGCCCTCACCCGCAGACCCTTCCCCAGACGGTATGCCCGCAGGCCCCCGGCCCGACCCGGCCGCCTGGGCCTCATCTGAAATGTGTCTTATCCTCATCGGCATGGCCGGGGCAGGCAAAAGCAGAATCGGCCTTGAACTGGCCAGCCAACTGGACTGGGCGCACCTGGACGCGGATAACCTGATTGAAGCGGCCTACGGCGCGCCGCTGCAATACATTGTGGATAACCTGGATCGGGAGGCTTTTCTTGATCTGGAAGCCACAGTCATCCAAAACCTACGGGTGCGGCGCTGCGTCATCTCCACCGGAGGGAGCGCGGTTTACCGCGAAAGAGCCATCGCCCATCTGCAAAAGCTCGGCCTTATCCTGCACCTGTGGGTTCCCCTGCCCGTCATTCTGGAACGCATCGCCCGTAAACCGGATCGCGGCCTGGTCATAGCAGCGGGACAAACCATTGAAAGTCTCTTTAACGAACGGATCAGCCTTTACCAACAATACGCCTCCTTCACCATACACGGGGGCAATGGCCCGGTACAGGAATACGCCCGGCAGGCCCTGGAACAAATCCGCAGCGCCCTGCCCCACTGGCCGGGAACAGGCTGATGCGCCTGCGCCCCGCCGCCATCCTGTCTGATCTGCCGCCCGCCGTCCGGGGCAGCGCGTTGGTCTTTTGCGGCGCGGCGGGCATCAGCTTTGGGCCGCTGATCATCAAGAGCATCCAGACCGGGGCCACCAGCGCGGCCTTTTACCGTATGCTTTTCGGCGGCCTGGCCCTGCTGCTCATGGCCCTTATCCGCCGCGAACGACTGCTCCCCCCGCCGCACGTTCTAATCGCAACCCTGCTGGCCGGGGCGGCCTTCAGCGGCGATCTGTTCTTTTGGCACCGCTCCATTGTACTGGCCGGACCGGGGCTTTCCACCCTGCTGGCCAACTTTCAGGTCTTTGTGCTGGCCCTTGCCGGCGTATTCTTTTTTGGCGACCGGCCCTCCCTGCGCCTCTTCGGCTCCATCGCCCTGGCCTTTGGCGGGCTCATGCTCCTGCTGGAGGTGGACCCGCGCGCCCTGCCGCCCGACCTGAGCCGGGGCATACTCTACGGCCTCATCACCTCCATATTTCTCTCCATTTATATTCTCTCCCTGCGCCACAGCCGCAGCCTGCCCAAGCCGCTGCCGCTCATTGCCAATATGGCCTGGGTTTCCCTTGCCGCCGCCGCTGTCCTGGGCGGCCTGCTCATGCTTGAGGGCGGCTCTTTCACCCTGAACAGCCCCCGCGAAGCCTGGATGCTCGTCCTTTACGGCTGCGGCTGTCAGGCCGCAGGCTGGCTCATGGTTTCCGCCGGGCTGCCCCATATCAGCCCCGGACGCGGCGGCCTGCTGCTCATGGCCGAACCCCTGTGCGCCTTTATCTGGGAAGCGCTCTTTCTGCGCCGCAGCCCCGGCCCGGTCGGCTGGATCGGGGCCGGCCTTACCCTGCTTGCCATATACATCTGCCTTAAAGAACAGGGACGCGGACAAAACCAGGACAAAAACCCGTCAACATATGGTCTTTGAAAAAAGAATATGTTATCGCCTGCGGACGCCAACCCCGCGCGGCCGGCCGCATGGCGCCGGAGCGATGGGAGGCCGGCTGACCGCAGCGAGTATTTGGGGCGTAACAGCCCAATAGTATATGTAATCTCAAAGCTGAAAATATTTTAAGGAAAACCCATGAGCAATGAAGCGGAAAAAATAATCTACTCCATGATCCGCGTTTCCAAGCGGCACGGACAGAAAGAAGTCCTGAAGAACATCTCCCTTTCCTATTTTTATGGAGCCAAAATCGGCGTACTCGGACTGAACGGCTCCGGCAAAAGCTCGCTGCTGAAAATCCTGGCCGGAGTGGACGGCGCCTTTGAAGGCCAGACCGTGCCGGCCCCCGGTTACAGCATCGGATACCTGGAACAGGAGCCGCTGGTGGATGAAAAACGCAGCGTGCGCGAGGTGGTGGAAGAAGGCGTGGCTGAACTCATCGCCATACGCAATGAATACGAAGCCATCAACGCCCGCTTTGCCGAACCCATGGAGGCGGAGGCCATGGACGCCCTGATCGCCCGCCAAGGCGAGGCGCAGGAGCTTATGGACAGTAAAGGCATATGGGACCTGGACGCCCGCCTGGATATGGCCATGGACGCCCTGCGCTGTCCGCCGCCGGATACCCCGGTTGCGGCCATTTCCGGAGGCGAGCGCCGCCGGGTGGCCATTTGCCGCCTGCTGCTGCAAAACCCGGATATCCTGCTTTTGGACGAACCCACCAACCATCTGGATGCGGAATCCGTGGCCTGGCTGGAGCGCTATCTTAAGGATTTTCCCGGCACGGTCATTGCCGTTACCCATGATCGTTACTTTCTGGATAATGTGGCCGGCTGGATTCTGGAACTGGACCGGGGGCACGGCATCCCCTGGAAGGGCAATTATTCTTCCTGGCTGGAACAAAAGGAAAAACGCCTGGCCAACGAAGAAAAGGCCGAGGCTGAACGCCGTAAAACCCTGAAGCGCGAACTGGAATGGGTGCGCATGGCCCCCAAGGGACGCCACGCCAAAAGCAAGGCCCGCCTGCACGCCTATGAAGCCATGCTTTCCCATGAATCCGAACGCCTGGCCCCGGACCTGGAAATTTACATTCCGCCGGGACCGCGCCTGGGCAAGGTGGTCATAGAGGCGGACCGGGTCGGCAAATCCATGGGCGACAAACTGCTCATTGAGGACATGAGCTTCACCATCCCGCCGGGGGCCATTGTGGGCATTATCGGCCCCAACGGGGCAGGCAAGACCACCCTGTTCAAAATGCTGGCCGGGACGGAAAAGCCGGATGCAGGCACGCTGCGCCTGGGCGAGACCGTCAAGCTTTCCTGGGCGGATCAGGGCAGGGGCAGCCTCACCCCCGGCAAAACCGTATATGAGATCATCAGTGAAGGCTACGACACCATCAAGCTCGGCGGGCGCGAAATAAACTCGCGCGCCTATTGCTCCCGCTTTAACCTGCAGGGCGCGGATCAGCAAAAAAAGGTGGATGTACTCTCCGGCGGCGAGCGCAACCGCGTACATCTGGCCTGTGCCTTAAAATCCGGGGCCAATCTGCTGCTGCTGGACGAACCCACCAACGACCTGGACGTGAACACCATGCGCGCCCTGGAAGACGGGCTGGAGAACTTTGCCGGCTGCATCCTGGTCATCAGCCATGACCGCTGGTTTTTGGATCGCCTCGCCACGCATATTCTGGCCTTTGAGGGCGAATCCAGGGCGCTTTTCTTTGACGGCAACTACAGCGAATACGAAGCGGACAGAAAAAAACGCCTGGGTAAGGACGCGGATCAGCCGCACCGCCTCAAGTTCCGCAAACTGACCAGGTAAGAGCCGCACGCCCGGCCTGCCTTATGCTTAAGCTGGATTTCGTCAAAATAAGTCCGGGGGGCAACCCGACCATACTGCTGGAAAAACGACAGGTGGCGCAGCGGGATCGGGCCGCTGCGGCCGCCGCCCTGATGAGCCAGCTGCACCTGGGGGCGGAGCAGGTGGGTTTTGTGGACTGCGCCGCTTCTCCTCCCAGCCTGGAAATGATGGGCGGGGAGTTCTGCCTTAACGCCACCCGCGCCCTGGCCTATGAGCTGCGGCGGCGCGGGGCCTTGCTGCCGCTGGAAGATACAGACGATCTGTACGGTCTGGCGCGCAGTTCCGGCCTGACCGAGCCGGTGCAGCTGCGGGTCAGGGCGGGCCGGAGGGCCGGGGCGGAAGATGCGCTGGAGTGCTTCATCAGCCTGCGCCTGCCCTGGAGTGAAAAAACCATAAGCGTCCCGGCGCGGGGCCTGACCCTGATCCGCCTGCCGGGCATAACGCACCTGCTGGTGGAAGAAAAAAACACCCCCCTCCGGACGGTGCCTGACCTGCAAAAGGAGGCGCGGGCGTATATGCGGCGCTTCGGGCTTGAAAAAGAAGCGGCCTGCGGAATCATCCGGCACAGACCCTGGAATATCCCGGAACAGGAACGCGCGCGCCTGCCTTTAAAGACGCAATGTCCAGGCCGATCCATCACCCCCCTGGTACACGTGGCCGCCACAGGGAGCCTGACGGCCGAGAGCGCCTGCGGTTCAGGCTCCCTGGCCCTGGCCCTGGCCCTGGCCGGAAATAAAGAAATATCACTGCCGGTGTTACAGCCCAGCGGGGAATTTTTGCGCCTGCATCTGTGCGGCGTCCGGCCGGGCGAGACCTCCCGCCTGGCCGAGGCCGGCGGCATGGTGCGCCTGATCGCGGCGGGTAAAACCCTGTGGCAGCCCCCGTTGGCTTAGCCCGGATATTGCATAAAAGAATGGCGGTTTCTGTTGTTTTATGATAGATTTTAGTCACTTACACTACAATCTAACAACAGGACCGCCA
>JAITGZ010000240.1 GCA_031280335.1 Deltaproteobacteria bacterium
TAAATACATGGATGAAAAGTCGGACAACCCGGGGCGATTTCAAGGCGAAATCGCTCTAAGACCAACGGCCACGCTGTTTATAAAGGAAAACCCATGAGTGAAACATCCTTTTCCGTGCCCAGAGAAGACCGCTGCCTGGAGGACTACATAACGGGAACCGTATTTGAGTTTGCGGAAACGGTCGAGGCGAGCGAAGCGGATATTGTGAATTTTGCCTTGAATTACGACCCGCAGTACTTCCACACCGACCCCGCGCAGGCCGCCGCAGGCCCGTACAAGGGCCTTATTGCCAGCGGGGCGCAGACCATAGCCATGACATTCAGGCTGTACGTAAAAAACTTCCTGCCGGGCAAGGCCAGCTTCGGCTCCCCAGGCCTGGACGAACTGCGCTGGCTCAGGCCCGTGCGACCGGGCGACACGCTGCGCCTGCGCCTGACCATACTGGCGGTTACGCCCTCACAGTCCAAAAATGACCGGGGCACGGTATCTTCCATGCTGGAGACCATAAACCAGCACAACGAAACCGTCATGTCCTGCCGGTGCAAAAACATCATCGCCCGGCGCACGTCCGGCTGAAACCGCCCCGGCGGGGCCCGTCCTGCCGTAGCCTGCCCGCAATCTTAACCTGGAGGGGCTAAAGCAACGGCTCCGTAACCCCGTCCAGACCGGCCAGGGCAAAAACCGTCAGCATGGCGCGCTGGGCCGCGATGTAGTTATCCAGCGGCTCATACCATTCGTTCAGGGAATGGTTTTCGCCGTTATAGCCGCCATGCCCCATGATCACCGTGGGGATGCCCCTGTCCACGGTAATATTGCCGTTGGTGCAGGTGCCGCCTTCCATAATAGGGGTTTTGCCCAGGAGTTCCGTCAGATAACGGGCCGCCTGCACGGAGGCGTGGCCCTCCAGCCCCCTGCCCGCAGGCATATCGCCAAAACAGATTGTTTCCAGAGTGATGCGCTCCGGCCGGTCTTTTTTAAAGGCGTTTTCCTCCGCCGCCCCGGCCTCCGCCGCCGCCAGCGCCCTGACCGCCAGCTTTTCCAGCTGCCCGGCATCGGCGGAGCGTAAATCCACCTGCACCCGCGCCTCGCCGGCCACCGCCCCCACAGTGGACCCGCCGGAAACCAGCCCGGCGTTAACCGTGGTTTTGGGGTCGGAAATCATTGGTATATCAGCTATTTTGGCCACGGCCCGCCCCATGGCGTGCAGGGCGCTGGGCGCGCCGCCGATGTGCCAGCTGTGCCCCCTGGGGCCGCTAAAAATAAATTCATAGCGCTTGATGCCTATGCCGCCCCAACCGATGCGCTCCGTCCCGCCGCCGTCCACAATCACCGCCGCGTCAATGTCCTTGCGGTTTTGCAGCAAAAAGCGCATACCATCAAAGTTGCCCTTACCCTCTTCCCTGGCCGCGCCCGTGGGCATGATCACCCCCACCGGCCTGAGACCGGCATGGCGGATAGCCCGCAGAATACTCAGGGTCTGGGCCATGGCCGAGGCGTTGTCGCCGATGCCGGGACAAAAAATTTTGCCCTCCTTCTCCACAATGGCCAAAGGGGTATCTTCAAGAAATACCGTGTCCAGATGGGTTTCCAGCATGACCAGCGGCTTTTTGCGCGGGGAAGAACCATAAATATGGCCGCAGACATTGCCCATGCCGTCAATGACGCAATCCTCCGCCCCACAGGCGGCCAGCTTTTTTTGAAACAACGGAGAACGCCCCAGGGCCTCTTTGCCGGTTTCGCCCTGCACCAAGGCTATTTCTTTATTCTCTTCGGTTCTGGCGGCCTGATCCCGCACCAAAAAATCCATGGCCAGACGCACCCCGGGGTCGCGCCAAAGAGTATCAATAACCTCTTTTACCCTGGAACTTACAACGTCATGCGACATATTTTTGCCTTATTGTTGAGGGGGTATAGGTCCGCTTTACTCCGCTTTAATCTGTTTCTTCAATGTTTTTACCACATTGGCATCAAAGCTGTCCGGCGCGGCGGAGGATTGGCCGCTAATGTATTCATCGCGCAGTCTGACTTGCGCGGCCAGTTCCTCGGACAGCCTGGCGCGTTCTTCGTCCAGGCCGCGCACGTGGGCTTCGCGCTGTGCCGGCGGCAAAGCGCGCAGGGCTTCCGGCAGTTCCTCCTCCTTAATCTTATCCAGTCTGGCGCGGCCCTCTTTAATATCCGCCACCAAATCGCCTTCGCCGGTAATCACCCCTTTGCCCGCCGTGCTTTTGTTCACGTAAGAGGATATGTCCGCCGCCCGCGGGGCGGGGGCTTCTTCGTACTGCCTGGCCTTTTCCTCGACCACGCGTTTGAGGGCTGCGGCCCCGTAAGGCAGAATGGTGCGGTTAAGCTTTTTTTGAATAATCGTTATGCTGTCGTCATAAGGCGTAACCACCACCACCACTGTCCCGCCGTCCTGCGGTATGGCCATGTATTCGCCTTTGCCCAGATGGGCCATTTCTTTCCAGACCCGTGCGGTCTCGCGCAAATTGCCGCAAAGCACCGTATTGACGATAATGCTGCGGGCGGCCGCCTCGCGGATGATCTCCGTATATTTGCGATCCTGCTCGTAATCCATGTGCGGCGGGGCATCGCCCACCAAAAAAAGAATGCGGTCAGCCGACTCCTTGCCGTCGCTCCAGCCCATACGCCCCAAAGCGACATCCAAAGCCTCGTTCACCGATTCGGGGGTGTCGCCCCCTCCCTTGGCCTCAAAGGTCAAAAGCCGGGCGTATATGGACTGGATATCCGTGGTCAAGGGAAAATGCCGGGTAACATAGTCATCGCCCAAATCCCTGTAACCTACCAGGCCCATGTAAATCTCCGCCTGCGGATTCTGATCGACAACAGCGTTGGCAATGGCCCATATCTTTTTTTTGGCCCCCTCGATAAGACCACTCATGGAACCGGTGGTGTCCAGGACAAAAACCATCTCCACCCTGGACCGGGCCGCAGCCTGAAAAGATAGAGACAGCGACAACAGCAGGATAAAAATCAAAGAAAGACAAAAACGCATGGATGCCTCCAGTTTTTTTCAGCCGCTGCGCGGCTGAAAAACTTAAAGGGTTTCCAAAGGGGCCAGCCCCTTTGGTGTGTGGGGGGGGCGAAGCCCCCCCCTTTTTTATCCCTGTTTTTATTTACCGGGCAATTCGGATAGTTGTTTCAACAAGTTATAGCGGGCGTTGCAGGTTTTTTCCAGCCCGGCGCGCAGGCGGCGCGATTCTTCGGGCGCGCTGCGTTCAAGCTGGGCGTAGCGGTTTTCGCCGGAGAGGAAGCTTTGCAGGGTTCCATCCGGGGCTTTGCCGTCCAGCTGCAGGGGGTTTTCGCCTTTGGCCGCCAGTTCCGGATTATAGCGGTAGAGGGGCCAGTAGCCGGACTCCACGGCCAGTTTTTCTTCTTCAATGCTTTTGCCCATGCCTTTGCGCAGGCCCTGATTGATGCAGGGGGCGTAGGCGATGATCAGGGAGGGGCCTTTGTAGGCCTCGGCCTCTTTAAAGGCTTTGATCAGTTGGGTTTTGTTGGCTCCCATGGACACGGAGGCGACATAGACGTAACCGTAGGACATGGCCATGCGGCCCAGGTCTTTTTTATCGGTTTTTTTGCCGGAGGCGGCGAACTTGGCCACCGAACCCAGGGGAGTGGCCTTGGAGGACTGGCCGCCGGTGTTGGAATAAACCTCCGTATCCAGCACCAGGACATTGATGTCTTCGCCGGAAGCCAGGACATGATCCAGACCACCGTAGCCGATGTCGTAGGCCCAACCGTCGCCGCCGAAGATCCAGACGGATTTTTTGGCGAAAAAGTCGGCCAGCTGCCAGATCTCGTGGGCCAGGTCCCCGGAGGGGCTTTGGGCCAGTTCATCCAACACGGCCTCACCCAGGGGGCCGGAGGCCGCGCCATCGTCGCGTCCGGCCAGCCAGGCGTCTATGGCCTTATGCAGGGTGGCGGGGATTTTTTCTTTTTGCAGGCGCTGCGCGAGGTCAACCAGCCGGGCGCGGCGCAGGTCATAGGCCATGTTGATGCCGAAGCCGAACTCGGCCGCGTCTTCAAACAGGGAGTTGCCCCAGGCCGGGCCGTGCCCGTCTTTGTTGACGGTGTAGGGGTTGCTGGGCGATGACCCGCCCCAGATGGATGAACAGCCGGTGGCGTTGGCTATGGTCATACGCTCGCCGAACATCTGGGTGAGCAGGCGCACATAGGGGGTCTCGCCGCAGCCGGCGCAGGCCCCGGAAAACTCCAGCAGGGGCTGGTAAAACTGCGAACCTTTGAGCTGGTCGCGGGGGAGCAGGCCGTCTTTGATGCTCACATGCCCCCGGACATAAGCTAGATTGGCCTCCTGCGCTACGGCCTGGCTTTCCAGCGGCTTCATCAGCAGGGCCTTCTGCTTGGCCGGGCAGACATCGGCGCATGAGCCGCAGCCCTGGCAATCCAGGGCATAGATCTGCATGGTGAACTTGAGCCCGTCCAGTTCCTTGCCTATGGCCTTGACCTGGGACAGGGAGGCGGGCGCTCCGGCGGATTCTTCGGCGCTCAGCAAGAAGGGACGTATGGCCGCGTGCGGACAGACGTAAGCGCATTGGTTGCACTGAATGCAGCTTGCGGGTTGCCATTCGGGCACATCTATGGCGATGCCGCGTTTTTCATAGGCGGAGCTGCCCGGAGGCACCACACCGTCGGGGAACATGGCCGAGACGGGCAGTTTGTCGCCGCGCTGGGCCAGAATGGGGCGCACGTAACCGGAGATGTATTCCGGCTCTTCCAGGGTGTTTTCCGGTTCATCCGGGGCATCGGCCCAGGCGGCGGGGTATTTGACCTCCTGCAGGGCGTCCATGGCCTTTTCCACCGCGCTGATGTTCATGTTGACCACCTTGTCGCCCTTGTCGCCGTAAGCGTCGCGGATGGAGGCCTTGAGCATGTCCACGGCTTCCTTAAAAGGCAGGACATTGGCCAGCTTGAAAAAGGCGGTCTGCATGATCATGTTGATGCGCCCGCCCAGGCCCAGGTCCGTGGCCAGCTTGACCGCGTCCACATTATAGAATTTGATTTTCTTGCGGGCGATAATGCGGCGCATGGCCGGGGGCAGCTCTTTTTCCATATCCTTGAGGGACCAGGAAGAGTTGAGGACAAAAGCGCCGCCCTCGCGCAGCCCGTCCAGAATATCGTACTGCCGCACATAAGAAGCCTTGTGGCAGGCCACATAATCCACATGGGTGATGAGGTAGGAGGACTGGATGGGTTTTTTGCCGAAGCGCAGGTGCGAGACGGTGAAGCCGCCGGACTTTTTGGAGTCATAGGCAAAATAGCCCTGGGCGAAGAGATCGGTGTGGTCGCCGATGATCTTGATGGCCTGTTTGTTGGCCCCCACCGTGCCGTCCGCGCCCAGACCGTAGAATTTGCACTGCACCGTGCCCGCCGGAACCGTGTCCAGATCCGGACCGAGGCTCAGGGATGTGTTGGTCAGGTCGTCCACAATGCCCACAGTAAAGTGGTTTTTGGGCGAGCGGCTGAGCATGTTGTCAAAAACAGCCTTGACGTGCTGCGGGGTG
>JAITGZ010000244.1 GCA_031280335.1 Deltaproteobacteria bacterium
GTCGCCCGGCAGCAAGGCGTAGGCGTGTACAGCCCCGGCGTTGACGCGGAAAGGCCGGGGGGCCACATATTCGCTCGGTTCGGTTTCCGCGTTTACCAAAAAGGTGAAGGCGGCGGAATTGCCCACCAGCATACCCTGCCCTTTCACAAGACGGGAGAGGGTGTCCACGCAGACCCTGTGCCCCATGCCGGCCGGGGTTATTTCTGTGATCACCGCCTCTGTGAGGGGCAACAGGCCGTCTTCGTCCCGCAGGGCGGCGGCAATATGCCGCAGGGCGGAGAGGGCCTGCGGCGGCACGGATACAGCGTCCGCGCCCCTTTCCAGTATGCCTGCGGCCAGCTTGGCTTCCTCCGGCGTGCCGGCCTCCAGGATAAGCTCGCCGGGCGTTGCCGTGCCCTGCATGGCCGCGAGGAGGTTTTCCACCGGGATGATTTCCCAACTGCGGCGCAGCATTACCGCCGCGCCGCGCGTCAAAAGGCCGGCGGCCTTGTGTTCGTCCTCTTTGGAGGCCAAGGTGAGGCGGGTGAGTTCCGCTGCGTTGATGAGGCGGCAGCGGGCCAGGGCCTGGGTTTGGGCGGCCTTTTCCGGCGGGGCGATGATGCCGTCGGCCCCGGATTCCAGGGCCTGGGTAACCTGTGCGCGATCATAAGGCTCGGCGTCAAAAAACAGGGCGCGCACGGCTTAACCCTCCCCTATGCTTTCCATGGCCCGCTCCACGCTCCAACCTTCGTGTACTATGCCGGATACAGCGGCGGAAAGACGGCGGGGGCGCGGGTGCTGGAAGATGTTGCGGCCCACGGAGAGTCCGGAGGATCCGGCCATGTCCGCGTCTTTGACCATGCGCAGAAAATCATGGGTGGTATTGGTCCTGGGCCCGCCGGCAATCAATACGGGCACACAGCAGCTCTCCGTTACAAAGCGGAAGCTGTCCATATCGCCGGTATAAGGCACCTTGACTATGTCCGCGCCCAGTTCCACGCCCACGCGGGCGCAGTGTGCCACGATGTTCGGGGCCAGACTGTCGGATATCTTGGGTCCGCGTCCGTAAACCATAGCCAGAAGCGGCATGCCCCAATTTTCCGCCTCACGGGCCACTTTGCCGAAATCGTTGAGCATTTCCGCCTCATCGTCATCCCCTAGGTTGACGTGGATGGAGACCCCGTCCGCGCCGCACTTGAGAGCATCTTCCACCGAGGCGGTCAGGGTTTTGCGGTTGGGACGGGAGGAAAGGTCCGTGCTGGAGGAAAGGTGCAGTATGAGCCCGATATCGCGCCCGGACTTGCGGTGTCCGCAGCGTATGATGCCTTTGTGCCCCAGCACGGCGTTCACGCCGCCCTCGGCGACCTCGTTGACGGCGTGGGTCATGTTTTCCAGCCCTTCCAGAGGTCCCACGGATACGCCGTGGTCCATGGGCACGATAACGGCCTTTTTGGTGTTGCGGTTGAAAATGCGTTCCATACGGATGGCTTTGCCTGCGTACATAGTTTAACCTGCCTGTACCTTGCGGCGTGAGGGGCACCTGTGTGCTTGCGGCAGCGTCTTTACCCTCCCTCGCGGCCGGGGCGAAAGCCGGCGGTCCGCAAAAAAAGGGCCGCCGGCTTTCGCCGGCGGCCCTGGGTTGACGCTTATCCTGGCTGTTTACAGCCGGAGCGCATCCTCCCCGCCGCCGGCGGCACTAAAATAGCCGTAAAAACGGAAGCCGTAATGGTTGTTCACGGCAATCCGGTTCAAGGCAAGTCCGCTGGGAAGGCAAAGAGGCATAATTTTTGCTCCGTTTTCTGTACGGCCCTTAATTTGACGTACGGCCGTGAATCTGTCAATAAAAAAAGCGCGGAGAAGCGGGACGGGCGGAGCGGCGGACATCGCCTGAAATATCAGACAGATAAAATTTAAAATGCTTCAGTACAGGATGTGTCATTAATAATACCGGCAAGGCTTCCGCCCGGACGGGATCCATCCCTGTGGCGGGGTCGGGCTATATGGCACTGCGGCCGGGGAGGGCGCAAAGAAACAGATGATAAAAAATCCGAACCGTCCAGGTTGTTAATATTATCTGGGAGTTCGGATTATTTCATTTTGGTGGGCCCACCAGGACTCGAACCTGGGACCGACCGGTTATGAGCCGGTGGCTCTACCAACTGAGCTATAGGCCCGCAAAAAGATGCTTTTAAGGCCATACGCCTGCCTCTGTCAAGGCTTCGGACCTCCTTTTATTGCGTCTTTTACTTGACTTACAAACCCAACTGGGCCAGCAGGTTATCCACGTCTTTTTGCGAGGAGCGGGAGGAGGGGCCGACCAGTTTAGACCCTTGCGCCACTGCCTCCGCTGCGGTTTTTTCACTTTCTTCCACAATGAGACTCAGGTCTTTTTCCGGTTCTTCCTCGCTTTTTTTCAGCATCAGCCCGGCCGAAACATAAGTCTGCACCACAATCTGGCGTATGCTTCCCAGGGCGTTCACCACCTTTTTGAGGCGCTGGCCGGTTAAATCCTGAAAACTGAGCGCCTCCACAATGGCGTTGACATGTTCCATATTCAGGGCCAACAGACCCAAAAGATCCCGTGCCGCGCTGTCTCCGGCCTTGAGGCCCTCCAGCCCGCAGCGCATTTTGGCCCCGTTCTCCTGAAGGGCCTCGGCCCGGTTCATTATATCGTCCGCAGCCCGCAGGGTGGTGTTCATCACTTCTTCCAACTGCCGCGAAGCTTCATGAAAGATAGTGGCGGCACCTTCTTCGATGTCGTCAGAGGGGCCGCGTCCAGAGCTTTCGGTCAGTTTGGTTATTTCTTTATAAATATTCTGCAGTTCCTGCAGCATGGCCTCATTCAGACGCCGGTGAAATTCTTTTTCCCGCATGAGGCGCTCAAAATCGCCCGCCTTGTGACCTTTCGCATTTTCACGCATGTTTTCCCCACTATGTTTGGTATCCGTCCGGCAAATACCCGCAATTCACCGTTGCGGCATATAATACGGTAAAAAACGCCGACAGGCAAGAGCGCGAAAGACAGATGGGTGGCCGCGCCCGCTGTTGAGGGGGTTTGGGGGAATAATTCCCCCAAATAGGATATGGGGTGATCGCCTCAAATTATGGAGCAATTTTAAAGTGAAATTGCTCTAGCCTTCGGGCGCAAATATTCTTAAGATAGCCCATGCGCCATCTTAAATTCAGCCTGACCCCGCGCGCCCGCAGTCTTATCTTGCTGGCCGCCGCCGCCATGCTCTGGAGTACTTCCGGCCTGATCATCAAGAGCGTTGACTGGACGCCCCTGGGTATGGCCAGTATGCGCAGCGCCTTTGCCATACCCATTCTCCTCTTTTTTAACCGGGGCAGACTGGTGCCTCCGTGCCTGCCCAGCCCGGCCCAGGTTGTGGGCGCGCTCTGTCTGGCCATGGTTTCCGCAAGCTTCATTGCGGCCAATAAATTGACCACCGCTGCCAACGCCATCCTGCTGCAATACAGCGCTCCGGTATGGGTGGCTCTGGCCGCGCCGCTTTTTTTGCGCGAACGTACCCGGGCGGGGGATTGGTTTTTCATCTCCCTGACTTTTGGCGGCATGTCCTTGTTTTTTATGGACGCCCTTTCAATGGAGGGGTTGATGGGCAACCTGCTGGCCGTTGTCTCCGGTGTTTTTTATGCGGGGCTGAGCATGGCCCTGCGTTGTGAATCCGGCGATGAAAAAGGGATGAGCATGCTTTACGGCAACATCCTGCTGGCCCTGACCGGAGCGATTTTTTGGCGTCCGCCGTGGCCTTCGGCCCAAGATGTGTTGCTGCTCGCTCTGGCCGGGTTTTTTCAGTTCGGCCTGCCATATTATCTGTTCAGCTTGGCCAGCCGGGGGGCCACCGCTCTGGAGATGGTGCTGCTGACCACTTTGGAGCCTGTGCTTAACCCCATCTGGGTATTCGTCGGACTGGGTGAAACACCGGGCGCGCACGCCCTGCTGGGCGGAGCGGTAGTGCTGGGATCGGTCATTTTATGGAGCGTACTGAAAAGCAGGCGTTGTTAGAATAAAAATGTTCCGGGAGAAAACTTACATCCAGAGGCATGCCCCTAATGTGTAATCTCAAATTTAACAGGCGCTAGCGTCATGCCACGTTCCGAAGAACAGGTCCTGGCCCTGCTGGACGAGTATTTCGACCCCGCCCCGCCCTCCCTGGAACTGGGCCGGGGCGATGACTGCGCGGAGTTCTCCGTCCACGGGCCCCTGGCCCTTTCCACCGATCTCTTTCTGGAAGACATCCACTTTCGCCGCGCCTATTTCTTGCCCGAAGAAATAGGGCGCAAGGCGCTGGCCGTAAACCTGAGCGACCTGGCCGCCGCCGGGGCCGCGCCCCT
>JAITGZ010000111.1 GCA_031280335.1 Deltaproteobacteria bacterium
CAGGGCCCGACTCTCCACCACCACCAGGGCCGGAGTCGCCGCCATCACCAGGGCCGGAGTCGCCGCCGCCGGCATTAGCGCCGTCATCTGCGCCTGTATTCAGGATATTGTCTGGAGCGGGCGCGGGAAAAACCGGCGAAGTTACGGTGGTGGGGGCGGATGCGGCTTGAATATCCGCAGAGACTGGCTCCAACCTATCCACTCCCACCAGGAGTGTGCCGGGGTCATCCTCGTAAGGGTTCAGGCCGTTGCCTGTGCTTTCCGCCGTGGCGGCCACGGCCAGTTCCGGGGCAAAGGCCAGCAAAAAGGCCTCGGAACTCAGACGGGTATCCGCAAATTCCAGGGTAACATCTGAAAAACGAAAAAAATCCTGCAACATCACGCTGGAGCCGTTGTCAAAGTCCAGGCGCAGGCTGACGCCATCTCTGGAAGGATGCAGATTATTTTCAGACGATGTAAAAGTAAAAGATATCAGGTCTCCCGCTTCTATCTGACGGACCATGTCCAGTCCTGAAGCTGGTACTGATATTACTTTATTATTAGACATATAAAACTCCTTTAAAAAAAGATAATAATAATTTTTACAAGCAACAACTAAACCAAATAGTTATGGCCTGTTACGTGGATATAAATATAAGATAAATAAAAAAATTGTCGTATGAAGTAAAAATACATAAATAACACTTGTTTCATGTGGTTGATCACAGGAAACTAGCGCCATTTAAAACGATATTACGTAAAATAAAAATTTTTGTTTTCTCTGATATGAGCAGAAGAAGCGTCCCTGTTTTATCCTGTTTAGCAGGACTCAGTCTGTTTTTATCGGAAAAAGCAAGAAGGTAATGCGGCTTGGAGTATTGTCAGAGCAATTGCAGAATGCAATTGCTCTGGCAATATCGGGGGGGTTGGGGGGAATCATTCCCCCCAAATGGGGTTTGGGGCGATAGCCCCAATATTAGAGCAATTTCGCTTTGAACTTGCTCTAATACCGGCAATGTCCGGCGGCAGCGGCCCATTCCAGTCCGGCGCAGCGGCCCATGGAGCAGGCAAGATTCAGATCCTGGCACATATCCTGAGGACGTTGGAGTTGGTATAGGGCCAGGGCGCGGTTTTCGTAAAAAGAGGGGAACTGCGGGGCCAGGAGTATGGCCCGGTTAAAATCCTCAAGGGCCAGAACGGGCAGTTCCAGCAACAGCAGAGCTACGCCGCGCAGATCGCGGGCGGCGGCGAAGTTTTCTTCAAGCCGCACGGCCTCGTCCAGGCGGCGTCTGGCTTCCAGGGGGTTGTGCAGCAGGAGCATGACCAGGCCCAGTTCCGCATGGAGCAGATAGTTTTGCGGGGCATCGTCTTGCAGGCGCTTTAATTCTTCCTCCAGGGCGGGGCGCAGAGGCGCGTCTATGGCCGCGTCCCGGCGCAGTTCAGGCAGCAGGGCAAGATAGGCGGAGGCGGCGGACAGTCCGGACGCGGATTGGCGCAAATCCGTTATGGGGTTCTCGCCTTTGGGCGGGGTCTGTTCCAGAAACGCCGTTGCCGCCGCGTCATAGGCATCCAGAGCTTTTTTCTCCAAGAGCAGGGCGCGGGCGTAGTAGTCCATATCCAGCGGGCGTTCCAGCAGACCAAGCACTTTGGCGCGCGTCAACTGTTCCGCCTCCAGATGAAAATAAATTCTGGCCTCATGCTGGAAAATTTCTCCCGTTCCCTGCGGCGGCTTGAGTACGGCCCGGCGCATGGAGGGCGGGGGCAATCCCTGCAACAGGGCCAGGGCCAGGGCTTCCGGATCCGGCTTGGGTTGGGTTCCGGGCGATGAATTATCCAGCAGCGGGCGGATATCGTCAAATTGCAGCAGAGTCAGGGCTATCCTGCGCAGGGCCTGCTGCCGCGCGGCGGCGGCGGCGGCGGTAAAGGCCATTTCCGCAGTAATCGGCCCGGCGGACGGCCGCCGGGCGATGCCGGTAACGGTTTGCGCCGCAGGCTCCCCCAAGGCGCGCCCCTGGCGCAGCGGACAAAGCAGGGAGAGAAAGATCAGACTGCACAGTATCCATAAAAAACGAGACATAATGACAGACTAACACGCTTTTCGCTGCTGCAGGGTCTGCGGCAACAGCCGCGCCGCAGAGCGGCGGTTTAAATTTGAGTCTCTCCGGGGGCGGAGCTGCGCCCACGGAGAGAGGGCGGTACATTTACATCAGTCCGCACTGCAGCAGCACATCCAGCATTTTATCTTTATTGGCTTTGGCCGGAGGGGTCAAGGGCAGGCGCAGGTCGGGGCCCATTTTGCCGATCATGGACAGCATGGTTTTCACCGGTATGGGATTGCTTTCATAGAAACAAGCGTGGTTCAGGGGGAACAACTCAAAGTTGAGCTTGCGGGCCTTGGCTGTGTCCCCGGCGAACCAGGCCCGGCACATATCCGCCATTTTGTGGGGGGCCAGGTTGGAGGATACGGAAATAACCCCCTTGCCTCCCACCGCCAGGGTGGGGAGTACGGTGAAGTCGTCGCCGGAGAGCAGAATAAAATCATGGTCGCATTGCTCCAGAATATCGGTTACCTGGCACAGGTCGGCGCTGGCTTCTTTGGCCCCGATGACCGAGGGTATATCTTTGTACAGGCGGATCATGGTGGAGGCGCTAACGTTCATGCCGGTGCGGCCGGGCACGTTATAGACGAACATGGGCAAGGGGCATTCGGCGGCGATGGCCTTGAAATGTTGAAAAATGCCCTCTTGGCTCGGCTTGTTGTAGTAAGGGGTGATGAGCAGCCCTGCATCGGCCCCGGCCGCCTTAGCGAATTTGAGCAGGCGGGCGGCCTCGGCGGTGTTGTTGGAACCTGCGCCGGCAATGACCGGTACCCGTTTTTTGCTTTGCTCAATGCAGATTTTGATCACCCGTTCATGCTCATCGTGGCTCATGGTGGCTGATTCGCCGGTGGTGCCGCAAGGAACAAGACCGTTTATGCCTTGTTCGATCTGCCACTCAATGAATTCACGATAAGTCTCTTCGTCCACCCGGCCGTTTTTAAAAGGCGTGGCCAGGGCCGTGAAAGCGCCTGTAAACATGACAACCTCCTTAAAATTTATCCATTACTCTTTTCCGGCAATTTTGGCCCAGGAGTCGCGCAGGCCGACAATGCGGTTGAAGACTTGGCGGACGCCCATGCGGGAATCTTGATCCACGCGGAAATAGCCTGTTCTTTCAAACTGCACCCGGCTGTCCGGGCCGTATTCCGCCAGGGCTGGTTCCAGCAGGGCTTCCGCCACCCGCAGTGAATCCGGATTAAGGGCATCCAGAAAGGTTTGACCCGCCGGCACATCGTCCGGGTCATCCAGGGTAAAAAGGCGGTCATATAGGCGCACTTCGGCCCGCACGGCCTGGGCGGCGGAAACCCAGTGCAGCGTGCCTTTGACTTTGCGCCCGTCCGGGCTGCCGCCGCCGCAGCTTTGCGGGTCGTAAGAGCAGAGCAGGGCGCTGATTTTACCTTGCGCGTCCCGGACGACTTCTTCGCAGGTGATGTAATAGGCGTAGCGCAGGCGCACTTCGCGTCCGGGCGAAAGGCGAAAAAATTTGGGCGGCGGCGACTCCATAAAGTCTTCCTGCTCAATATACAGTTCCCGGCTGAAGGGGGTTTTGCGGCTGCCTGCGGAGGGGTCTTCCGGATTAAGGGGCAGGTCGAACCACTCCACCTTGTCCGGCGGATAATTGCGTAAAATGACCTTGAGGGGGTTCAGCACGGCCATCAGGCGGGGAGCTGCGCGGTTAAGGTGTTCGCGGATACAGAACTCCAAAAGCCCGTAATCCACCTGGTTGTCGGCCCTGGCGATGCCGATGCGGGCGCAGAATTCGCGAATTGCCTCCGGGGTGTAGCCGCGCCGGCGCAAGCCGCGCAGGGTGGGCAGGCGCGGGTCGTCCCAGCCGTGAACGTGTTTTTCGCGCACCAGTTGGATAAGCTTGCGTTTGGAGAGTACGGCACCTTTCAGGTTGAGGCGGGCGAATTCGGTCTGCCTGGAAGGGAAGGTGTCCAGGGCCGCCAGCAGCCAGTCATAAATTTCGCGGTTGTTTTCAAACTCCAGGCTGCACAGGGAATGGGTAACCTTTTCCAGAGAGTCCGAAATGCAGTGGCTGTAGTCATACATGGGGTAGATGGGCCACTTGTCGCCGCTGCGGTGGTGCGTAACCTTGCGTATGCGGTAAAGCACCGGGTCGCGCATGACCAGATTGGGCGAAGCCATGTCAATTTTGGCGCGCAGCACATGGGCCCCGTCCGCGAACTCTCCCGCACGCATGCGCCGGAAAAGGTCCAGATTTTCCTCCACAGAGCGATCGCGCCAAGGGCTGTTCCGGCCCGCTTCCGTGAGCGTGCCGCGCTGTGCGCGGATATCTTCCTGGTTTTGGCTGTCCACATACGCCTTGCCGGCCAGAATCAGCCTTTCAGCGCAGGCGTAAAGAAAATCAAAATAATCCGAAGTATAAAAGAGTCTGTCGCCCCAGTCAAAGCCCAACCAACGCACATCTTCCTTTATGGCGTTCACGTATTCGGAGCTTTCTTTTTCCGGATTGGTGTCGTCAAAGCGCAAGTTGCACTTGCCCCCGTATTCTTCGGCCAGACCGAAGTTCAGACAAATGGACTTGGCGTGGCCGATGTGCAGATAGCCATTCGGTTCAGGGGGGAAACGGGTCTGAATGGTTTTGGGGTCCAGCCCTTCTTTGATTTGCCGGTCGATTTTGGCGCGGATGAAATCCCTGCCCGCGCCTTTGCCGCTGTTTGCTTCGTTCATGTCATGGCGTTCCCGCGTAAAGGTGAAAACCGTCTTCATCCTGAAGTTAATGCAATCAGCCGCTCCGGTCAATTCCATACGCCGTGGATATCGAATTTTCCGGATGGACAACATACAGCAGATGCCAGCAAGCCTAAACCCGGCCTGGTTTTTAGGGAAACGCCGATTTATTCTCTTGAGGGTTGAGGGTGCCTTGCCGTTGTGCAGAGGGATGGCAGAGGTAAAGCAACGCCTGGGCAAACATGCCCCTTTCTTATTCCCCCCAGCGGGGTTCGGGGCTGATCCCCGAATTAATCAGTGTTTCCTTAGATTTTTCCGGACTTGGTGGATTTTGATGATGGCATCGGGCGGACGCGGCGTTGCAAAGTTAGCCCGCACCAATGGTCGGGGGGGCCGGGGGGAATAATTCCCCCCGGATGGGGTACGGGGCGATAGCCCCGGAATTCAAGTTTACCATTTTAAGGTCAGGGATGCCTCACCACCGTAGCTCTGTCCCCGGCTGCCCACAGCGGCGTTGTAGCTCAGGCCGAAATCCAGAGAAGAGCCGAGCCGCAGCCCCCAGTGCAGAGCCAGTACGGCCTGATGGGCGTCGAGCCGGCTGCCTCGCAGGTGAAACTCCCCGCCTGCGCGTAAGCGCAGGGCGCTTTCCGGGGCAAGGTCGCCCATGAGGTGCCGCCAGCCCAGCTCTCCGCCCAGGCGCGTGTTCGCTCCCACAGGTATTTGCAGGCGCAGTCCGGCCAAAAGGGTGTTGAGCGAGCGTGCTTCGCGCTCCCGGCTTAACGCGGCGCTGCCGTTGTCTTCCATAAATTCGTCCAGGGCCAAGCGTTCACGCCCCAGGTTTAAAAAAGGTTCCAACAGCAGCTCAGAGTCAAGGGGCAGAACGTAGGCGCCTTCCAGGGACAGGCGCTGGGAACGGGCACCGTAAAATGTGCTGAGGTTCTGCTTCAGGGCGGGGATGTCGCGGCGAAATTCAAGTTCATGCCAAGTATGGGCATAGCGTAAAACCAGGCGCAGCGTCCCTCCCCCCAGGCGTGTCTCTTTTCCTCCGTACAGGGCCGGGCCGTAAGAAGCAATGCGGGCGTAAGATTGGCGCTCTTCGACCTTCATCTCTCTGGAGGCATAATGCAGCGCCGCGCCAAGCAGCCAACCGCCGCCCAGGCGCGGGTCAAAGCCCGCGTTCAGGCTTGGGCCGTCCAGAGAAGAGGCTGCGGTGCCATCGTGCCCCTTCAGGGTTCTTACGCTGCCTCCCCCTTGCAGCCAAAAGCCGCGCCACCCGCTCTCCGGGAGGGTCTCCGGCGCGGTGGCCTGGCTCAAACGGCGTGAAAGCCTCTGGTCAAAATCATAGCCCAGGTCCATGAGATAAGCGGTCAGGGCGGCGTGCGCTTCACCGGAAAGATCCTTCAGCGTCCTGGCGACATCCGTGGGAGAGACCCCGGCCAAGGCCGTGCGCAACGGATTGGAAGCGTTCAGACCGTCCAGGGCGGCGGCCACGGCGCGTTGGCTGCCGTTCAAGGCCGGGTCGTAAAAAGCCCCCCAGGCGGCGGATACAGGCACCAGGCCCAGCAAAAAGGCCAGCGCCGTTATCCTGATATGCTTCATGCGTCAGCTCCTTTGCGGTACTTTAGCCATAGCTTCGCCAGGTTTTGGCTGGAGCGTTTTAAGGAAACGCTGAATAACATAATCTTCCATGTTGCCCCTTATGATTTTCCCCGCCCCAGGCTGTAAGGGGGTCAGCTTTTCGCCCTGGTCAATTACTCCAGAGCTAGAGACGGGGAAATATGGTCATGCGGACGGCTGCTCCTCTGCGGCATCGGACAAACCCGGCAAAGGAGAAATTTTTTGCCATTCGCCGGGCGTATGTTCACAGTCCCATAAATCCCGATTTTGTTGCAGATTCAGCCATAATTCCGGGCCGGTATCAAAAGCGCGTCCAAGACGCTGTGCCATGTCCGGCGTGATACTGCCGCGCTCGTTGACCACCTTGGAAAGCGTCTTGCGAGATACGCCCAGATGTTGCGCCAGAGCGGTAACAGTCATGTCCAGCGGTTCCAGATAATGCGCCCGGATAATGGCTCCAGGATGCGAGGGCCGGCGGCTTCTTTGGGAACGTTCAAGCATGGGTGCGCCTCATCAATGATAATCTTGACAATTTACCACATGGGCGTTTTCGCCCTCAAAACGAAAAGTCAACCGCCAATTGCCGGAAACCTTGACCGCCCAATGTTCTCGCAACGCGCCCTTTAGCCTGTGCAACCCGGAACCGGGAAAATCCATTCCCTTGATATTGGCGGACGCATCCAACCGGTCAAGCAGAAGTTCCTGTCTGGCGGCGTGTTTTACTTGGATGCCCTTGGTTGATCCATAAAGAAAGAAATTTTCCAAACCTTTACGGGCAAAACTCTCAATCACAATGTAACCTCTTGGGTACCAAAGTCAAGTTTTCGCCCTCAACCTGTCGAGATAATCGGCTTATTTTGTATAAATTATCAATATAATCAATATAATTTAATAACTATCTCCCATATAAACCCCCAATATCGCCCCCTATTTTTCATGGATGAAAATACAGGTCATGGGACAGGTTGGGATAAGTCCGCTCTCCGCCGTTGCTCATCTCGCCTTGACAGGACTTTTGCTCTTATATATCAAATTATCCAGATATTGTGATTAGAAACGGAAAACGGTGAAAATCCGTTGCGGGCGCGCCACTGTAACCGGCAAAAACCAGCCAAAGCCACTGTTTGCACAATGCGGGCGGGAAGGCGAGGCATCTTGGGCCGGAAGCCAGGAGACGACTAATCACAACGCCGCGATTGGCGCGGCAAGGCAGTGCTGTCTCGCGTACAGGCAATATGCCCGGACTCGCCCCGGATACTTGTATCCGGCTTTATGTCTGGCTTAGGCAAACGTGAACCGGACTGCTCTTTCAACTTTTTTGAAAGGAGCATCACATGCAGACTCACATTCTTGGTTTTCCGTCCATCGGGAAACGGCGGGAGCTTAAACAGGCTCTCGAATCATTCTGGAAAGGCGACCTCTCCGCCGAATCTCTCCTTAAGGCCAGCACCGAACTCAAAAAACAGCATTGGCGGATTCAGAAAGACGCCGGACTCGACTATGTGACCACAGGGGATTTTTCTCTGTATGATCGAATGCTGGATATTACCTGCATGTTGGGGGCCGTGCCGCCCCGTTTCTCCTGCTGCTTGGGCGATTCCCCGCTGGACAGGTATTTCAGCCTCGCACGCGGTGATGTGAATCGCAATATTCCAGCCCTGGAAATGACCAAGTGGTTTGACACCAATTATCATTATCTTGTGCCGGAAATTGACGCCAACGGGCCGTGGATAATCAGAGGACATCCCGTTGTCGAAGATACCAGACGGGCAAAAGGGCTTGGCTTTTCACCAAAACCTGCGATCATCGGGCCGTTTACGTGGTTAACTCTGGCAAAAGCGCAGGGCGGCGCTCTCAAATGGCCGCGTTTGAAAGCCGTCATTTCCGCATATGAAAAGCTGCTTGCTGACCTTACCCCTTACTGCGATTGTATTCAGATTGAGGAGCCGGTGCTTTGCACGGAACTCTTGCCCGAAGAAGCGGCAAACCAGTTCCGTAGGGCATACTCCTCCCTGAATGCGGCCTGCGGCAACAAGACCCTCATACTGACGACTTATTTCGGACCGCTTGCGGGTAATCTGGAATTGGCCGTTAACTCCGGGTGCGCCGCCCTGCATATTGATGCGGTACGGGGCAAAGAGCAACTTGATGGAGTGCTGGCCGCGCTCCCCGGCGATATGGTGCTTTCGCTCGGCATTGTTGACGGGCGGAATATCTGGAAAACCGACTACACTGACACGATGGCGCTTATTGAACGGACTGTTGCCATTCTTGGTAAAAAACGCGTTTGGCTCGGCTCAAGCTGCTCTTTGCTCCATTGTCCGGTGGACGTGGAGGAAGAAACGGCTTTGCCCGAACATATCAGAAACCGTATGGCCTTTGCCGTGCAAAAATGTGCGGAACTGGCCGCGCTGAACGGCATCATTGAAAAAAGCGATGATATGGCATTGAACGAAAACGTGGCGCTTCTAAAAATCGCCGCCGCGCATCCCGACAGCCGGATTGATAAGGTGCGCGAACGCGCCGCTTCCGTTACCGTTACTGATTTTTCCCGTCACTCGGCGTACTCGGAGCGCCACGCCGCGCAAGCTTGGCTTAAGCTGCCTTTATTGCCGACGACCTCCATCGGTTCATTTCCGCAAACCGCATCCATCCGCAAGATCCGCCTTGATTACAAACGCGGCGATCTGAACGAATCTGACTACATCACCGCCATCAAGCGGGAAATCAAGGAGTGCATCGAAAAACAGGAAAAACTCGGTCTGGATGTTCTTGTGCACGGCGAAGCCGAGCGCAACGATATGGTGGAATATTTCGGCCAGCAGCTTGGCGGTTTCTGCTTTACGCAAAACGGGTGGGTGCAGAGTTACGGAAGCCGGTGCGTGAAGCCGCCTGTTATTTACGGTGATGTGTACCGCAAACATCCCATGACTGTTGATTGGATACTGTACGCGCAATCGCTCACGCAAAAGCCGGTAAAGGGTATGCTCACCGGGCCGGTGACGATTTTGTGCTGGAGCTTTGTTCGTGACGATTTGGAACGTAGCGAGGTCTGCAAGCAGATTGCGCTCGCTATCCGCGATGAAGTGCAAGACCTGGAAAAGGCAGGTATACGAATTATCCAGATTGATGAAGCCGCTTTACGCGAAGGTATGCCGCTGACTAGGGCGGAAGCGGAAATCTATTTGCAATGGGCTGTGTATGCCTTCCGCCTCGCTTCTTCCGGCGTACAGGACACGACGCAGATACACACGCATATGTGTTACAGCGAATTCAACGCCATTTTGCCCTGGATCGCTAAAATGGATGCGGATGTTATCAGCATTGAATCCAGCCGTAGCGGCATGGAGCTTTTGGACGCGTTCACCGAGTTCAAGTATCAGGCCCAAGTAGGGCCAGGGGTTTATGACATCCATAGCCCGCGCATTCCCTCCGTTGAAGAAATGGTGGAATTGCTGCAAAGAGCCTTGCGGCACATTTCCAAGGAAAAGTTGTGGGTGAATCCTGATTGCGGCCTGAAAACCCGGCAATGGGAAGAAACCTATCCTTCTCTTGAAAACATGGTCGCCGCCGCGTTGCGAGTACGTGAATTATAAGCGTGGTCACTCTCTTTACATTTTGGGTATTATCAGATGGCTTTACTCCAACCGGAAATGATGATCAGCATACCAGCAATGGCAATGGCT
>JAITGZ010000100.1 GCA_031280335.1 Deltaproteobacteria bacterium
GCAAAAAAGCCTTTGCCGGTCTGCAAGACACCTACCTGAACATCAACGGGCCGGAACAGGTGATCGCCGCCTACCAGTGGGACTGCGCCTCAGCCTATAACCTGCGTTCCATGACCTACCGCCGCGAAGCCGTTCTGGACGCCCTGGCCAAGGCCGAAACCACCGGCGACGACAGTATCGCCGTGAAGGCCAAACAGGAATGGGCCATTGAAAATACCTCCCTCTCCGTCTGCCTGATGCGCATGATTACTCCGGTCATTTCCGGTACGGCCTTTTCCGCTGACACGGCCACCGGCTGCCGGGGCACCTGCCGTAACGACCTGGTTTCCATCGACGCCAGCTACGGCCTGGGCGAGGCTGTGGTGGGCGGCATGGTTACCCCGGACAAATACTACGTTTTTCAGCGCGATGACGGGCAGGAAATAGTCATCCGCCAGATGGGCTGCAAAGACATCAAAATAGTTTATGAACACGGTGGCGGCACCAAAAAAATCCAGGTGCCGGAACAGGAGATTTACCGCTGGTCCCTTTCCATGAGTCAGGCCGAAAACGTGGCCAAGGGGGTGCGAGCCATCAGCAAAGCTTACGGCGGCATGATCATGGACTCTGAATTCTGCATAGATAAAAACGATCAGCTCTGGTTTGTGCAGGCCAGGCCGGAAACACGCTGGAACGAAGAATTTGAGCTGCACCCGCACACCATCTTCATGCGGCGCAGAGAGGTCGCCCCCAAGAGCCTGCAAGGAGCCGAAACCCTGCTGGAAGGCAACGGCGCTTCGCGCGGGGCCGGCCAGGGCAGGGTCAAATTTCTGCGCTCCGCCCTGGAACTTAACCGCATTGAAAAAGGCGACATTCTGGCCGCCGAGCGCACCGACCCGGATATGGTGCCGGGCATGCGCATCGCCTCGGCCATTATAGCTGACGTTGGGGGCGACACCTCGCACGCGGCCATTACCTCGCGCGAGTTGGGCATACCGGCGGTCATCGGTATTCAGCGCCTGGAGATCATGCGCGCCCTGGACGGGCATGAAGTTACCGTGGACGGAACCCACGGCCGGGTCTATCAAGGGCTTCAACCCCTGGTGGAGGTGGGAGGAGAAATGGACATCTCCACCCTGCCCCGTACCAGAACCAAAGTCGGCCTGGTACTGGCCGATGTGGGACAGGCCATGTTTCTTTCACGCCTGCGCAATCTGGAAGGCTTTGAAGTAGGGCTTTTACGCGCCGAATTTCTTCTGGGCAATATCGGCGTGCATCCCATGGCCCTGGCGGCATATGACAGCGGCGAACTGGATCATGACGTGCAAACCCATCTTAAACGCCTGGAAGAGCAACTTTCCAAAACCCTGCGCGCCCAATACAACGCCGGGCTGATCAGCGGCAAAATCCGCCTGCGTGAATACGTGGGACAAATGACCGGCTTAAGCCCGGAAATTGAGGCCATAAGCGCCCAGAACGCCCGCGGACCTGAGCAGGCTCTGTTTTTGCAACGCAGCCTGCGCGAGTTGGAAAACCGCCTGGATGAATACGCGGAGCGGGCCGCGCGCCGCCTGGACATACTCAGCACCTGCGACGATCTTGAGCTGCATGTACGCATCATTTACGGCTTTGAGGAGGAACTGAACAACCTCGCCGGCGGCTCGGCCGAGGCCCTGAACCGCCGTGCCGAGATAGAGACGGAAATAAAAGCCATAAGTGAGCGCGCTTCCGCCATGCCGCTGGCACAGGAGACCATGCGCGACATCGGTGCCCTGCGTGCCGAGGTAGCCATGCGCAACGGCATGGATAAAGAAATTGAATCCGTACGTGACATCCCCCTGAAGATTCGCAAGCTCATCCGTTCCCGCGGTTACCGTACCGGCAAGGAACACTATGTGCAGACCCTTTCCCAGGGTCTGGCCCTATTTTGTATGGCCTTTTATGACCGTGAGGTGATTTACCGCACCACTGACTTCAAATCCAACGAATACCGCAATCTCCTGGGCGGCATGCTTTATGAGGGTGTCGAAGATAACCCCATGCTGGGTTGGCGGGGCGTTTCCCGCAACCTGAGCGACTGGGAGATGGAAGCCTTCAAGCTTGCCCGCGATGTTTACGGCGGGAGTAACCTGCACCTCATGCTGCCCTTTGTGCGCACCCTGGAAGAAGCGCGCAGCATGCGCATGTATCTGGAACAGGTACACAAACTTAAAAGCGGCCAGGACAACCTTAAAATCATCCAAATGTCCGAACTGCCCAGCAACGCAATTTTATCCAAAGAATTTCTCAAGGAATTTGATGGATTTTCCATCGGCTCCAATGACATGACCCAGATGGTTCTGGCCACGGACCGGGATAACGCCAGCCTGGGGCATATTTATGACGAAGAAGACCCGGCGGTGATCTGGGCCATACTCGTAACCATCTTCACCGGCCTGAAGTATGGCAAAAAAGTCGGCTTCTGCGGACAAGGCGTGGCCAACAGCCTGATTGTCCGCGGCATGGTCGCCATTGCCGGCATCAGTTCCGCCTCGGTGGTTCCGGATACCTTCTTTCAAACCAAACGCGACATTTACGCAATGGAACAGGAAAACATCCCCGCCGCCCGATTGGGCGAATGGATACGCGAACAGCACCATAAAAATCTGCGCGCCCTGCTGGAGCAGGAAAGTTACGGGCACATTATAAAAAAATACAACAAGCCGGAAGAACTTCAGGAGTGGTACGAAGGCGAACTCTCACGCCTGCAAGGCAGCCTGCGCGAAAGCCTCGAAGGTGCCAAAGAAAAATTCTACCGCCAGGAATGGGTGCGTTTTCGTAAAATCTTTCACAAACCGGTACTTTACGCGGCCTGGGATTGGTCCAGAACGGTGGAAGACGCTTTGCATCAATCCGGTTTCGCCAACTTTGAAGAACATGCCGAGGCTCTAAAAAATATTGCGGGAAAAAAACTGTAAAAATCCGCCTGAAGCAACCGCCGGAGCGGAGGACACGGCCCAGGCGGGACAACACGGCGAATCACATCAAAGTCGGGAGGATAAAGCAGATGAAAAGCAGGTTGTTCTCACTTATGGCCGCATGGGTTTTACTGGCCTGGCTCATGACCGGATACGCGGGGGCGGCGGCTTCCATATCCGGCACAACATGGTATCTGATTTATGAAGATGACGGCAGACCGGTAAACTATGAGGTGAATTTTACCCCCGGCGGCATCCTCAAATACGATGCCCCCAATGACAAATCGCCGAATAATGATTTTTGGGAGCAAAGAGGCGAAAATATTTTTATCTATATCAACGATAAATATTCGACCTACACCGGGCGCATGGTCAATAACGACCTGATCACGGGTACGGCCAAAAACATACGTGATGACCAATGGGACTTTGAAATCAGAAGAAATATAAAAGAACAGCCTGGGGCTGTGGCCTTGTCAGGCACACTGTGGGTCTTGTCGGAAAACCTGCCGGACCATGGGGAGTAGTCGCAGCTCAAGATAGGATTTATCCCCGGCGGCAAATTCACATACGATGACCCCAAAGAGGTCACGCCTGACAACGACTTTTGGCGGCAGTACAAAGACACTGTCTTTATAAACATCAACAACAATTATGTGAAATACAGCGGGCGCATCGTAAACGGCAATCTAATCCGGGGAATGGCCGTCAATAAAGAAGGCTCGGCATGGGACTTTACCATGCGAAGATAAGGCCATACCATCGTAATAACACAAGCCTGTCTCTTTTATAGCCTTGGGGAGACAGCTCTGAAAGCAATGCGGTAGTGAAGCCCTTCAGGGCTTCACGTCTTGCGCCCCGCCGGGGTTTGCGTCCCCGGCCAAGCTTCCGCCCGGAAGGAAACCCCGCCCTTCAGGGCGGGGCCTTGCTAT
>JAITGZ010000151.1 GCA_031280335.1 Deltaproteobacteria bacterium
GGGCGGGCAATACTTTGAACGCCAATGTTCCCTGGCGCACAACGCCTCGGCCCGTTTTGAAGACCGCTGGTGTCATCTGGCTGTGAACCAGGGCAGCCCCTGCATATTCACCCGCGGACTGGACAAGCTCTATCTGCCTGTGCGCCATGGGGAAGGACGCTTTATCGCCAGAGATGAAAGCACCTTTGATATCTTACGGGCCGGCGGACAAATCGCCCTGCAATACGCTCACCCGGAAAGCGGCGCGCCCACGGAGGAGTATCCGCACAACCCCAATGGCACGGCCTTGGGCATAGCCGGCGTCTGCGACCCTTCGGGACGGCTGTTCGGCCTTATGCCCCACCCGGAGGCCCTCAACCACCCCACAAACCACCCCGGCTGGACCAGGGGGGAAAGCGCCCCCTTGGGCATACGCCTGTTTGAAAACGCGGCGCGCTTTTTGCGCGGGGCCTGATCAGGAGAGGGCACAGGCATGATCCCCTGCCGCATATGCGGGCAAGATGCCGGAACCGGCTGGACCATAGGTTTCCCCCCCGCCCCGGACAGCCATAAAATGGGACTGTGCAAGCGGCATGACCAACCGGACCATCGGGAAAGAACCAGGAACGACTGGCTGGAAATGATGCGCCGCCGCCTGGAGGAGTTCAGCCTGCACGCGGACCAGCACCAGAAAGGCGCGGCTCTGTTGAGTATATATTTCAACGGCGGCGGTTCATTGAGCATGCCCTGCTCCTCTTTTTCCATCACCGATGATAACGCCATCAAGGCGCTTACTCCCAGCCGGGAGGTGATTTTTTTCCCTCTGGCCCGGGTGCGTAATTATGCTCTTACCCCCCTGGCCCCGCTTACGGAAAACGAAGAAGGGGAAGATGAAACTTCAGGAGAGGAATCCCCGGATGAGGACGCCTCTTGAGTTTTCCTTTTAATTCATTATGTTGTTCTTAACATTGACAAAGCCTGGACTGTGGAATTATAAATTCAGATTCTGGAACATTTAATTCGCGCTGAAGGAGAACATATATGGCGACCATCGGCCTTTTACTCGCCCTGGCCTGCGCGGCTGGGGCAATTTTCTACGGAATCAGATCCAGCAAACAGATTCTGGAGTTACCCTCCGGAGACGAACGTATGCGTAAAATCGCCGAGGCCATTCAGGAAGGGGCTTCGGCTTATCTACGCCGCCAATATATCACCATTTCCATAGTAGGGACGATTTTATTCGTACTGCTCTGGATCGCCCTGGGCTTCAGCACGGCCTTTGGTTTCGCCCTGGGCGCGGCCCTTTCCGGCGCAGCCGGTTTTATCGGCATGAATGTATCCGTACGGGCCAACGTACGCACGGCCGAGGCTGCAAAACTCGGCCTTTCCTATGCCTTTGACGTGGCCTTCAAGGGCGGGGCTATTACCGGCTTTCTGGTGGTCGGTCTGGGTCTGCTCGGAGTGGCCGGGTATTATGCCATATTCCGTCTCTTCGGCAGCGCTGAACCCATGGAGATGATCAAACCTTTAATCGGCCTGGGCTTTGGCGGCTCGCTCATCTCCATCTTCGCCCGTCTGGGCGGCGGCATCTTTACCAAGGGAGCGGACGTGGGGGCTGATCTGGTGGGCAAGGTGGAAGCGGGCATACCGGAGGATGACCCCAGAAACCCGGCGGTCATCGCCGACACTGTGGGCGACAATGTGGGCGACTGCGCCGGCATGGCCGCCGACCTTTTTGAAACTTACGCCGTAACCATCATCGCCACCATGCTTTTGGGGGCGCTGCTTTTTGCTGATGACGCCCATAACGCCGTGGCCTACCCCCTGAGCATGGGCGGGTTTTCCATCATTGCCTCCATCATCGGCTGCCGTTTTGTAAAAATCGGTTACGACGGCCAAATCATGAAAGCTCTGTATAAGGGGCTGCTGGTCTCCGCCGTCATCGCCCTTATAGGCTTCTACCCCATCACGGCATTACTCATGCCTGACAACGGCCTGGATTACATCATGAACATCAAAGGCGGCGCGCACTTGCGCCTGTACCTGTCCGCCGTGGTCGGCCTGGCCCTGACCGGCGTACTGGTCTGGCTGACGGAGTATTACACCGCCACCACCCATCGCCCTGTGCAAGGACTGGCCGAGGCATCCCAAACCGGGCACGGCACCAATATCATCGCCGGCCTGGCCCTGTCCATGCGCTCCACCGCCCTGCCTGTGCTTAGCGTGTGCCTGGGCATATACGCCTCATACACCGTGGCGGGACTGTACGGCATAGCCGTCGCCGCCACCTCCATGCTTTCCATGACCGGAATCATTGTAGCCATTGACGCATACGGCCCCATAACCGACAATGCCGGCGGCATCGCCGAAATGGCCGAACTGCCCGAAGACGTACGTAACGTAACCGACCCCCTGGATGCCGTGGGCAACACCACCAAGGCTGTAACCAAAGGCTACGCCATAGGCTCCGCCGGGCTCGCCGCCCTGGTGCTTTTTGCCGATTATACCCACGCCCTGGAAGCGGCCGGACTGCACATCAGCTTTGACCTTTCCAACCCGGCGGTGATCATTGGCTTGTTTGTGGGCGGCATGGCTCCTTATCTGTTCGGGGCCATGGCCATGGAAGCGGTGGGCCGCGCCGCCGGCGCGGTGGTCAATGAAGTGCGCCGCCAATTCAGGGATATGCCCGGCATCATGAAGGGCACAAGCAAGCCGGAATATTCCACAGCGGTGGATATGCTGACCAAAGCCGCCATCCGCGAGATGATCATCCCCTCGCTGCTGCCCGTGCTGCTGCCCCTGCTGGTGGGCGTACTGCTGCGCTGGCTCATGGGGCCGGATGCCGGGGTGCAGGCCCTGGGCGGTTTGCTCATGGGGGCCATCATTACCGGTATTTTTGTGGCCGTTTCCATGACCACCGGAGGCGGGGCCTGGGATAATGCCAAAAAATATATTGAAAGCGGCGAATTCGGCGGTAAAGGTTCCGATGCCCATAAAGCCGCCGTTACCGGCGACACTGTTGGCGATCCTTACAAAGACACCGCCGGGCCGGCCATCAACCCGCTGATCAAAATCATCAATATTGTGGCCCTGCTCATCGTGCCCCTGCTGATATGATCGGCCCGGCGCACCTCCAAGCGGCACGAACACTCGCCCGATGTTTCAAAGCGTTAACCATCGCTTCGGGAGGCTGCGCCTCCCGAAGCGATGGTTAAATGCCGCGTAGGCGACTATTCTACAGTATAGTGGAATCGGGCGAAGGCCAGGGCGGCACGAGTCAAATTCGTTTTCGCGGTTAAGTGCCGAACAGAGCATATCAAAGTCAATATGCTCTAAAAAGGCCAATCAACATAAGGCATCCGGAGGGAAATCCCCCCGGATGATAAACTTGGAGCAACAGCTCCAATGGCTGAAACGTTCTAAACTTCGGTATCCAGTTGCCTGCCTATGCCTGCGGCATTGAGTACGTCTTTTTGAAACTGGTAATCCTGATTAGGCTGCCCTCCAGCCACACCCGGCCCGGCATTGAGCTTATCCAGGGTCTTGGCGACCAATTGCGCCCCGGTGCTGTCCTTAATCACCTGCGCGGCCATTGCTCCGCTGGCATCCGCCTGCGCGGCGCTGACAATATCCATAAAATACCTCCTTACGGCCCTATACGGGTCGTTTTCACCCTTATCGGCGCAATATCCAATACTCTTTAGAGAAACGCTGATTTATTCTCTTGAGGGTGCCTTGCCGTTGTGCAGAGGGATGGCAGAGGCAAAGCAATGCCTGGGAAAACATGCCCCTTTCTTATTCCCCCCAGCGGGGTTCGGGGCGGAGCCCCGAATTAATCAGTGTTTCCTTAAGGCCGGATAAAAATAAGCGCTCCCTGGCGCAGCGCATCGCCGCGCCGGAAGGAGAACAGGCAGCCCCCATCACCTCCCAGGGCGTAGGTGCATAAATCCAGGCTAAAGATATGCTCAGGAAGCATTCCGGCCTGAAGCAGCTGATGCCTGGTCAGGCTCCAGAGGTCCATGAGCCTGCTTTCCGGATTAAACCAGGGGCGGAAGTTATCCGGCCATTCCTGGTCAAAATTGATAAATTCCGCCGCCCCCGGCCCCAGACTGGGACCGCGCACAGCCAGCACATCCTCCGGCTTTAGGTCGTAAAAACGGCAAAAAGCGGCCAACCCCCTGCCTGGAAAGTCAAAACTGCTGCCCCGCCAGCCGCAATGCAGGGCGGCAATGCGGCGGCCGCTGCGGTGCGCCAGCAAAATCGGCTGGCAGTCCGCAACCTTGACCAAAAGAGCGTGGCCGGACTTGGAAGAGGCCAAACCGTCCGCCTCCAAAGTGGAAGGCTCATCCAGAGGGGTGGCTTTAACATCGGCCAGAACTGCTTCGCCATGCACCTGACGCAGTTCGGTCCAACGGGAAAATCCCGTCAGTCCGGCCAGGGCGAAACGCCTGGATATGGTCATGGAGCGTTCTTTTTCATCATCCGCACACACGTCCAGGCTGATATTGCCGAAAATGGCGGTGGTGAAACAACAACAAACCTGGGGCAAGTTGGGAAAGGCAAAGGGAATAAGCGCTAATGACTGATTCTGCACAGATGAAACTCCATATATTTTAGAGCAATTTCGCAAGGGGCATGTTCGCCCGGATGCGGCATCACCGCCATCCCCGGCACAACGGCAAAGCACCTTGGGCGGGACTGCCGGGGCACCGCCCCAGAGCAGGAACAATTTCAAAGTTGATTGGCTTTAGCCGCACAAGATGAACCCGTTCTCCGTACACACGGCCTGAACCGGCTGATCCCAATGGGCGGCGGGCAATGCGTCCACCAGCTGAAAAGTATAGGCCAGACCCACTGTAAAAACTCCGGCAGGCTTGGCCCCAGCCAGAAAACGGTCATAATATCCGCCGCCCTGCCCCAACCGCCGCCCTTGCCGGTCAAAGGCCAAACCGGGGAGCAGAAAAAGTTCCGGCCAGGGCAACGCGGCGGAAGCCGCAGGCGGGCGCTCCACCTCTCCCTGGCCTGCCTCGTTTGTGAACAGCGCCGGGGGGCACTGCGCGGGATCCGGCTCCCAAAGGCCGTAAGCCCCAAGCTTGAGCTGCTCGCGCCCCCGGCATCCGGCCCAGACCATTTCCCCGACCCGGTCCGGGATCACCCGGGGCAAAAAAACCTTTTTTCCCTCCGTCCAGGCCGCTTCCAAAAGCAGGTCCGTACCAGCCTCCCCTCTCGCGGAGACATACAGCCCCACTCCGCGCGCCTGCCGCCAAAGCACCAAATCCAGTACGCGCCTTTGCAGGAGTACGGAGAGCCTGGCCGCTTCCTCCTCCGGCAAGGCGCGCCTGCGCGCCCGCATACAGGCACGCAGGGAAACTTTGCTTTTTTCCGCCGCCTGCGTTATTGTGCCCATAAGAAAGTATAACAGGCAAGGCCGGACATGCCAAGCGCATATTGGATTGCGCGACATACATGGCGACCGCGAAGACGAAATATCCGCCGCCCTGGAAAAGTCCCTGGACGAAGCCGGTTCTTACACCTGATTCTGGTCAGCCACGCCCCGCCCCTGACGGCCAAAGCTACCGCCCGCGCGGCGGCGGACATGC
>JAITGZ010000170.1 GCA_031280335.1 Deltaproteobacteria bacterium
GGCCCCCCCCTCCCAAAAACGGCCCCCCCGCGCTCAAGGTCTTTCAGCCAGCATGTCTTCAAGGCGCGCGGCCGCCTCTTCCGGGCTGATGGAACTCAGGCACAGCCCGTTCAGTTTGCAGCGCGCCGCGCCATGCAGGGAACAAGGACGGCAGGGCAGAGGTTTTTCCAGCACTGCGGATTTTGCTCCGGCCGGGAAAAACCCCCATTCCGCCGCAGTGGGCCCGAACAGGGCCAGCGCGGGCGTGCCCACGGCCTCGGCCAGATGTACGGGGCCGGAATCTCCGCTCACCAGGACGTCCGCTTCTGCCAGCAGGGCGCAGAGTTCGCGCAGGTCCGTGCGGTTGGAGAAATCCCGCTCATCCCGGGCAAAGGGCGTGTCGCCCCGGCCGACGGCGAACCAGGGCCGGCCCCGCGCCTCCAGTATGGCCGCAAGCCGCGCCCAGTACTCTTGCGGCCAGGCCTTGCGCGCGTGCGCGGCATAGGGGTGCAGGGCTATAGGGCGGCGGGGGCCCGGGCATCCGGCGGCCCGCAGCCGGGCGCGGGCCGCTTCTTTTTCTTCCGGGGTCAGAAAAATTTGCGGCAGGAGGAGTCCTGCGGGGGGTGCCTGCGCCTGCGCGGTCATGACATAACGCTGGGTAACGGAGCAGGCGCGCAGGCGCCGGGCCAGAGGGGCACTCCTGCAGCGCAAAAAGAGCCTGCGCTCCAAAGCCAGCTTGGGGTAGCGCCGCACCGGGCCGCGCCAGAAGAAGCTCAGCATCCGGGAGCGCAGCGTGCCGTGCAAATCGAGCAGCCCCTGACCCTGGCGCTCCAGGGCCAGGGCACGCAGAAAAGGCAGCAGGTGCGCGGTGCGCAGCTCACCGGCGCCCAGGCCGATTACCTCTGCCACCGCCGGGTTGTGCGCGAACAAAGGGGCGAAAGGCCGGCCCGTGAGTACAGTGAAACGCCAGCCGCGTTCTTTGTGCCAGTAAAGCATGGGGCCGCTGGTTAAAAGCACGTCGCCCAGCGAACTCAAACGAAAAACCAGCCAATGCTCCGGCTCGGGCGCGTCCCCGGATGAAATAAGAGACATTTTCAAAGCCTTTGGTTTATTCCGCTCAAAACATCTTCAATGATCTTTAGTTTGTTTTTTTTTCCGGGTAAAGGTCTTGTTAAGCTTGGGCATAACACATATATTTGCGGAGGCTTGATGATAAATTTTGACGGTGAAAAATCTTGAAGAAAAAAAGACTTTTTTCTTTCTCCTGGATGTTCAGGCAGTATTTTCCCGCAGTAATGCTGCTGTTTTCCGGCGGGGGGATGGTCTGTTCCCTGGCCTATTATTTTGGTCAGGTGGGTGCCGGTTTTCTGACCGGCGCGGCGGCGCTTTCTCTGCTTACGCTTTTTGCCGGGATCATGCAGGCGCATGAGGCGCACAAAAAAGCGGAGAATCAGGCCATGCTGCTCACGGATGAAAAAGATTCCGTGCATGTCCTGGGGCATCCGGACGAAAATTTTACCCTGGCCGGCCTGAGCGCGCTGCTGCATGAGGGAGTGGCTCTTTTGCGCGGCGGGCGCATTGTTTACGCCAATCCGTCCCTGGCCTATATGCTGGGCGCGCATGAAGCCGAACTTATAGGCTCGCGCATTGTTTCATACATCAACCCCGAAGACGCGGCCATGCTGCGTCTGAATGACCGTGTGCGCGGGCAGGATGCCTTTTCCAGAACCACCCTGCGCCTGACCACCATTCTGGGGGATGTGCGCTGGGTCATTTGCAGCGCGCATAACACCGTGTGGCGGGATGAGGAGATGGTTCTGCTGCTTTTTGAGGACATAGGCACCTTGAAGTTGGCGCAGCGCTCGCTGGAGGAGCATGAGCAGCAGTCGCGCATATTGTTGGAGCGCACCCCTCTGGGCGTAGCCATGTTCAATGCCATGGGGCAGATCACCCTTTCCAATGCCGCCTGGCGCAGTACCTGGAGCGGCGCGTTTTCAAGCGCCGACCGCCGCTTCAATATTTTGCAGGACCCCTTTATGCCCGGCTCCGGCGTGGAGCAGGCGGTGCGCCGGGCCTTCAACAGGGTGGAGGCGGAAATATTGAATTACGAGTATAACACCTCCTGGGGCGAGGTGCGTTGGCTCAATCTGTATTTTTACCCCATGCTCACCCCCCTGGAACAACTCATCGGCGTGGCCATGGTACAGCAGGATATTACGGAGAGCGTGCGCTCCGATCGGCGGAACAACGAATTGAACGAACAGATCGCCCTGCTGCGTCTGGATGTTTCCTCCAACGAAAAGCAGCTGGCCCAGGTGGTGGATATATCCAAAAACATCCTCCTGTGCTTTGACGACCACGGACGGGTCAACGCCTGGAACACCGGGGCGGAGCGGCGCTTTGCCCTGCCGCGGGGCAAGGCCCTGGGGAAAAGCTACAAGAGCCTGAAGGCGGAGTTGGAGGCGTATTTTCCCCTGCTGGATCGGCTTATCCACGAAAGCGCGCCGAGCGGAGAGGAGATAACGCAGCGCTTTGACGAGGCCGGCGCGCGTTACGAGCGTGTTTATACCCGTGTTCTTTCCAGGGGTCTGCACATCTCTTTTGCCCTGTTCATCGAAGATATCACCCTCCAGGAGTTCTCCCGGCGCATGTACAGCCTGCTGAACGGAGGGGCCTGCTTCGGGCTGGAGGAAGTAAAGGGGGGGGCCCCCTCCTCCGGCGCGTCCTGGCCGGTTGTGCCGGTCTGCAGAGCCTTGGACGAAGCCGAGACCCTCCTGGCGCAAGGCTGCGGCGAAAACCCGCCCCTTGTGGCGCGGCGCATCCGGCCGGATGCGCAGGTTCGCCTGGATGTGAGCCTTTTCGCCCGGGTACTGGCCGACTGTGCCGCCCTGCTTTTGGACGCGCCGCCGGTCCCGGCCGGAGATGCCCCTGCCCTGGAAATACGGCAGGACAAAGAACCGGGCTATGCCCTGATCAATCTGTTCCGCCGCAAGGCTGCGGCGGATGCCCTGCCCCTGCGTGAACTCTGGCAGCGGGGCGGCGAAGCGCGCCTCTTGCGCGCCTGGGAACAAAGAGACCTTGCCCCGGAATACCGCCGTTTCCCCCTCAAAGCCATGCAGGCCGTGGCGGAGGCCGGAGGCGTCCTGGGCTTGTACCTGGGGCCGGAAGGCGGGGCGGGCATGGTTTGGCGGCTGCCTCTGGCCGGTACGCAGAGCGGTTAAATGTTTTTTCCGAGGGGTAAGCCCCCGTTAATTTGAGGGGGACAAGGGTGCAAAAAAAGAATCATCCGGCAAATATCCTTATTGTGGACGACGAGGAGACCATCCGTTTTTCTTTGCGCGGCATCCTGGAGGACGAAGGTTACGCGGTGCTGGAGGCCCCCAGCGGCGAGGAAGGGCTGGAACTGATCCGGCATAACGAGATCGACCTGGTTTTTCTGGATATCTGGCTGCCCGGCCTGGACGGGTTGCAGGTATTGGAACGTATCCGCGATGATTATCCGCACATGCCGGTATTGATGATTTCCGGCCACGCCACCATTGACCACGCGGTTTCGGCCCTGAAAAAAGGGGCCTATGATTTTATTGAAAAACCTCTTTCCCTGGAAAAGACGCTCATTGCCGCTTCCAAGGCCATGGAGTTCAAGGCCCTGCAGCGGGAGAACCAGGCGCTGCGTCTTTCTTTGCCCGTGCGCCGGGATGAGGAGCTTTTGGGGGAATCCGCGCCCATGCGCGTTCTGCGTCTGGAGATGGACAAG
>JAITGZ010000200.1 GCA_031280335.1 Deltaproteobacteria bacterium
TCCGCTGTTTTTTGCAGATAGATAAAATCCGATAACAAAGCAGGGGAATCCGCATTAAAGGCAATGCGGATTTCCCCCTTTACGCCGTGCGCTTTCAATACATGGCCGATCTCAAGCAGATCGTCCATGATCATCCAGGTCCGGCCCGCAAGCGCCGGACAAAAGCGTTACTCCAGTATCTCAAGCACACAGCGCTATTTTTCCTTACTGGCCGAAGCGCTAAGGATGGTGCGCAAGGCTCTGGCCGTGCGGCCCTGCTTGCCAATCACCTTGCCCAGGTCGTCTTTGGCCACGCGCAATTCCAGCACCGTGGTCTGTTCTCCTTCCACTTCCACCACTGACACGTCCTCTGGTTTGTCCACCAGGGATTTGGCCGTATATTCCACAAGTTCTCTCAGCATAATCAACCTCGTAAGCGTAATGAGTGAATGTTCCGGGAGTTTGCTGAAAAAAACCCGTTTCAGCCTTCCGGCAAGAAAGCCTGTTACAGACGCATATCCGCAGACCTAAGCCTGAATTTTCGCCTGTTTAAGCAGGCTGCGCACCGTATCGGAGGGGGCCGCGCCCAGAGCAAGCCACTTTTGAATTTTGTCCTGATCCAGACGCACTTCAACAGGGCTGCTCATGGGGTTATAAAAGCCCAGAAACTCCAGCGGGCGGCCATCGCGGCGCGTAGCGGAATCAATAGCCACCACGCGGTAGAACGGGTGCTTCTTGCTGCCTGAACGAGTTAGTCTCAGTTTAACTGCCATTGGTAACTCCCTTGTCATTGTTTATACATTATTCAGAAAAAAAAAGGCAAGCTGTATCTTTATTTTGTTGCCGTTTTTTTGCCTTTTTACGTGGTATGCGCGGCGGCGGGCTAAGCCCGCCTGGGTACAGTCTTAAAATGTTTCAAAAAAGCGCGCTATTTTTTTCTCTTTTTCCCGGCCTTGCGCAATTGTTTTTTCTTTTTTCTGGCGTTTTTGGATAGGCCGCCCTTGGCGTGGGCTGTTCCAACTCCGTCCGCCCCCGGCGGGAGGGCCAAGCCGCCCGGGCCGGGGAACCCGGTCCCCATTTTCCCTCCCAAACCCAGGCCGGACAAAGGCCCGCCGCCTCCGGTCCGTTTGCCGCCGAGCATATCACGCATCATGCCGCGCATACCCTCAAACTGTTTGAGCATGTGGTTCACCTGGGCCACACTCGTTCCGCTGCCTCCGGCGATGCGCAGCTTGCGCCTGCCGTTGATGAGTTTAGGGTTGCGGCGCTCCTCCTGGGTCATGGAATTAATGATGGCCTCGGTCCGCAGCAGTTCTTTTTCCGGCGCGGGGCTTTCGCCCAGTTTGCGGCGCAGTTCGCCGAAGCCGGGGATCAGCTTCAAAAGCCCTTCCAGCGGGCCCAGTTTTTTCATACGCCGCAATTGGGCGCGAAAATCCTCCAGATCAAATTCCGCCTTGCGCAGCTTGCCGGCCAGTTCTTCGGCCTCATCCCCGGCGATGCTGTCCTGGGTCTTTTCCATCAGGGTGAGCATATCACCCATGCCCAGAATGCGTCCGGCGATACGATCCGGGTAAAAAACCTCCAGATCGGATATTTTTTCGCCCACACCGACAAACTTGACGTTTTTGCCGGTTACGGCTTTGATGGACAGGGCCGCCCCGCCCCGGGCATCGCCGTCCATCTTGGTCAGGATCACCCCGGTAAGGCCTAGCTGCCGGTCAAAGGCCTCGGCCACGGTAACGGCCTCCTGCCCGGTCATGGCATCGGCCACGAACAGGATTTCCACCGGGGAGACGGCCTGTTTTATCCCCGCCAGCTCACTCATCAGGGGCTGATCAATATGCAGGCGTCCGGCCGTATCCAGCAAAAGCACATCACAGCCGTTTTCTTTGGCCGCCGCTTTTGCCGCGCGGGCGATCTCCAGCGGGTTCATGGCCTGGCTTGAGGCAAAACAGGGCAGGCCAAGCTTGCCTGCCAGGGCGGTCAATTGCTCAATGGCCGCCGGGCGGTAAACATCCGCCGGTACCAGATAGGGCCTGCGCCGCCTTTCTTGCAGCCAGCGGGCCAGTTTGGCCGCAGAGGTGGTTTTGCCCGATCCTTGCAGCCCCACCAGCATTACGGCGTGCGGGCCCTTGCCCTCCAGATGCAGCTCCTGGCTCGCGCCGCCCAGCATGGCGGTGAGTTCTTCATTCACCACCTGGACGATGCGCTGCGCCGGGGTGAAGCCTTTGCCCACCTCCAGCCCCAGGCAGGCCGTCTGCGCTTTTTCCGTAAAATCTTTGACTACCTTGAAGTTGACGTCCGCCTCCAAAAGGGCGAGACGCACCTCGCGCAGTCCTTCACGGATGCTCTGCTCATCCAGCCTGCCCTTGCCGCCGAGTTGCCGGAAGATTTCGCTCAGGCGTTCTGAAAGCTTGTCAAACATAGACGCTCCAGGCCTAAAAAGGCTCCAACCGCGCCGCGCCGGGGGCCTTGCCGCCTTCCGCGCCCGAAACGCCGGGGCGAATAGCCTTATACCTGTTTAGACGCAAGGTCAATATGAACTTTGCCCCGGCGGCGCTTTAAAGCATATTAACTTTGAGATTATGCCTTATTGCTGAAATTAAAGTTGCGCTATCCTCGCGTTCTTTCAATGCAGGCGAAGGCGTTGTGCGGATGGATGGATTCAAGGCTTTCCACCTCCACCCTGAACCAGGAGATTTGCGGGCGCTCTTCCATGCTCAGGGCCGCTCCGCGCACCACATCCTCCACAAAGCACGGCTTGGCGAAGGAGTGTTCCGTAACATATTTTTCATCCTCGCGCTTGAGTACAGGATAGACTGGGCTGGACCCGGCCGCTTCAGCCACCTCCACCAGTTCTTCAATCCAGACAAAGCCGTTCATGCGCAGGCTCAGGCGCACCATAGCCCGCTGCGCGTGCGCTCCTTCACGGCTGATGGCCTTGGAGCAGGGGCAGACGGTCATTACCGGCACTTCCAGATCCAGGCGCATCTCCGGTTTGTCCTCGGCCAGTTCGCCGGTCAGGGCGCAGGCGTAGCCGGCCAGACCCTGAATGCCGCTGACCGGAGCGGTTTTGGGCAAAAAATAGGTGAAGCGGAAGCAGGCGTAAGCCCGGCGCGCCTTGAGGCGGGTTTTGACATCCAAAAGCAGCTGCTTCAGTCCTTGATAGTTCAGCTCTTTGTTCCAGTTTTCCAGGGCTTCCAAAAAGCGGCTCATATGTGTGCCCTTATAGGCGGCGGGCAGGTCCACTCCCAAATCCGCCAGGGCCACGGTGTGCTGCCGTCCGTTGGCCTTGTCGCTGACCACCAGGGGCAGAGCAATGCCGTTCACGCCCACCCGGTCGATTTCCATGTGGACCTGGGCTGGGCCGCTTTGAATATCCTGCAAGAAAAATTCTCCTTTAAACCAGATCGTGTCCGGTGGTGGTCAGGTTCAGGCGGCC
>JAITGZ010000208.1 GCA_031280335.1 Deltaproteobacteria bacterium
TGGCCGCCGGGGTTTTATCGTCCGGGTCAACGCTCATGCCGCCCGTTACGGCCAAAAGGTCAACGCCTTGTTCCAGGGCCTCACGCATGGCCTGCACTGTGGCGGACGTGTCATCCGGCACCAGTACCCGATAATGTATCCCCAAACCCCTGGCCGCGAATTTGCGGCGCAGCACCGGGGTAAAGCCGTCCTCCACCCGCCCGGCATGAACCTCGCTGCCGGTTACAACCACCCCTACCCGCAGCGGGGCAAAGGGCAGCACGCGCAAAAGCGGGCCGCGTTCGCCGCAAAGCCTCTCCGCCCCGGATATGACCTCTTCCGGCGCATAAAGGGGCGTAATTTTGGTTCCGGCCACCATCTGCCCCGGTTGTACCTCACGGCGGGAGGCGGAGGTGGCCACGCTCAACATGGGCATATCATTTATCGCCTCCAGAAGATCCAGGTTGATTTCCAAAAGCCCCTGAATGGTGGAGCGGATATTGATCCTGCCTTCGGACGGCTCGCTGAAATTCAGGTTTTCGCCGCAAAAAGCCCTGGCCAGACGCCCGGCCGCTTCGTCCTCATGCACCTGGCCCTGGGGATGTTCACCTCCGACAAAAAGATGTTCCTTGCCCAGACGCAGCAAATGCGGGATGTCTTCTTCCCGCACCACATGCCCCTTTTTGAAAGCGGCCTTTTTATGCACATTGGGCACTATTTCGGTGATGTCATGACAAAGAACCAGCCCCACAGCATGTTCGGTCGGTATGGATTTCACGCACGCGCTCCTGATTTTGATGAGGATTAAATTCCATCTGCCGCAGACTTTGTCAAGATAGGCTTTTTTCGCGCTATCCGGCTTGAACGGGTTTGGGAAGGACATGCTTTCATCCCTCAGTCCTTCTCCATATTGACCTTGGCGGCATAGGCCGTTATAGCTGAAAAAAACAGAGGATATATCTCCATGCATTCTTTGCTGGATGCCCTGCCCGGACCATTGCCTTGCAAGCTTCTTTTGCTGCTCCTGCCCATGATCTTCAACCTTTGGGGCATTCTGCACCTTTGGCGGCGTGAGTACATGGATCAAAGCGCCAGATTAATCTGGCTCTGTGTCTGTGTTTTTCTGCCCGTAGCGGGCGGCCTGGCCTATTTTTTCCGGGTGTGGTCACATCGCCGCGCCCGAACACGCGTTCAGAGGCATTATGGGGGAGAGGGCAAAACGCCGGGCGGGGACGATGCCTGCGCCCCTCTGCCGTCAAACAAAAGCGCGACGAACAATGGGCGCTAAACGGCGGTTGAAACGAAAATGTCGCCAAAGACGGGAATAACCATGAACAGCAGAACTTTCGTTTTTTTATATGGCACCCTCGTACTCTTCGGCCTGGGGGGGTGTTCCTTTGCCAACCGTAGCGAACTGCAGGCCACCAATAAACGGCTGGAGGCCCAAGAAAAACAAATCCACAACCTGAACGCGCAGCTCGGCCTGGAGGCGAGCAGCTCAGGCGTGCCGATGCAGGCGGAAATATGGGCTCAGTTCCAGGCCCTGCGCCAGGATTTCAACATTCTGCGCGGGCAGTTGGACGACATGACCTACCAGGAAGGGGGCGAGGGTCAGCGTCCGCGCTCCATCCGCGAACAACTGACCAGACTGGAAGCGGCCATACGCCAGATAGCTTCTGAATTGGCCATTGACCTGCCCATGCTGGATACTCCGCTTGCGCCCGGTGCCGGGTCATCCGCCGGATCCTCCTCTGTGCCCGCTTCCGCAGTCAGGAGCGCGCCCAAGACGGGCGGCGCGGCTGTGGCGGGCAAAACGCCGCCCAAAGGCGCGGCGGCAAGCGGTGCCAAGGGCAAAACTGACCCCAAGAATGCGGATTTGGCCAAAACTCTTTATGATTCAGGAGCCAAGGCCTTCAGTGACCGTAAATACAGTAACGCCATAAATATTTTTGCGGATTTCATCAATACCTACCCCAAACACAGCCTGATCAGCAACTCGCACTTCTGGCAGGGTGAATCTTACTACCAACTTAAAAACTACAGTAACGCCATTCTCGCTTACCAGCAGGTGATCGAAAAATACCCGGGCAGCAACAAGCTGCAGTCCGCCATGCTCAAACAGGGCATCTCCATGCACCGGCGCGGACAAAAAGAAGCCGCCAAGGTGCGCTTGAACGAACTTATACGTAAATACCCCAAAGGGACGGAAGCCGCGAGAGCCAAACAGTTTCTTGAAAGCAACCCTTAAAGCATTTTAGGGCGAATCAACTTTAAGGAATTTAACGTTAAATATTTATACGCAATTTCAAGAAAACGCATGACGTGCGGGAGACGCAAGTATGAGCGAAGCAAAGGAAAATACAGACAGCGAAAGCAGAAACTACTCCAGAATATCCTGCTTCATCAGGGCTATGTACCGAAAAATGAGCCATCCGGACGAGCCGCAACTTTGTCCCAGTGGAGTCAACGCGGAAGACAAGGATTTTCGCGATCGTTTCGCCGCCGGTTCAGGCCTGCCCGAACCTGCGGTCGCCTTTTTGCTCAACCTGGACAAAAAACTGGATCGTCTCATCGCCCAGGCGAGCAAAGACTCCCTATCCGCCTATTTTCAAAAACAGCTTGTGATTCTTGACCTGAGCGCCTCAGGCCTTATGGTCCAGGCCAACGATCTGCAAGCAAACGACTACCTGGAACTGATGATTTTCCTGGGCGAATTCCCCCCTGTCCTGGTTTCAGGGGTGGCCCAGGTACTGCGCCCGGGCAAGACCTTGCCCGGCGTGGGCCCCACCTATGCCATGCACTTCACCCGCCTGCGCGAGAACGAACGCGAACAAATCGTCCGCTACGTCTTTAAAGAAAACCGCCAGCGCATCCGTACCGAAAAATTCAAATAGAATGGAGGTACCAGCCTGCTAACCAAATGTAATGATTTTTTTGGAGACATGGCCGCACAAACCTTGGGGCTATCGCCCCAAAC
>JAITGZ010000093.1 GCA_031280335.1 Deltaproteobacteria bacterium
CCCGCTCCGTTCATTTTCAGCCATTCCATCTGCCAGCCTTCCGGGTTTGCCCGCTCCAGTTCCCGCACCCTGGCCACGCTCTCTTTGTCCGAACGCCCGATAAAGGCCAAAGTCTTTGCTCCAAGCCGCAAATCCAAAAGACGGCTGCCCTCCGTACTGCGCAGGTAGTAGTGCTTCTTGGGCGTGGACAGGCTGATCAGCTCAATCTCGCGCTCGCTCAAACCAAACCTGATATATCTGTCCCTTACGGTCTGATTGGATATGGCTTCGGCATTGGGCAGATAGAATTTGTTCGGGCAGGACTCGATCAAAACATCTTCTAAATTGCTGCCCGCATCCGAAATCTGCTGCGTGGCCAGCCAGACCATGCAGTTGGCCTTGCGCATCACCTTGAGCCATTCCCGTATTTTGGCCGCGAACAGCGGATGCTTGAACATCACCCAGGCTTCGTCCAAAATGAGCATGGTGGGCTGACCCTTCAAAGAAGTCTCAATGCGGTGGAACATGTAAAGCAGCACCGGTATAAGATTGCCTTCGCCCTGGTTCATCAGGGCCTCAATCTCAAAAACCGTGAAGTCAGACAGGGTCAGACCGTCCTCGGCCGCGTCCAGCAGCGTGCCCATCGCGCCCTCGCGCGTGTAGTGCCGGAGCGAAGCGCTCATTTCCTGATCCTTGGAATGCAGCAGATAGTACAAATGCAGCAGTGAACGCTGCTCTTCCGGCTGGGAGGTCAAATCACGCAGGCAGTCGGTGAGCAGATTTTTCTGCTTGGGGGTAATGGCCGTGGTCTCTTTTTTGGACAGGCGCATATTGATCAGCGATTCAACCCAGTCCGCCGCCCAGGCGAACTCAGCGGCCGAGGCTATATGGCGCAGCGGGGCGAAAGACGGGCCGGAAGCGGACCCGCCTATGTCAAAATGCCTGCCGCCCACAGCCCGGCAGAGAATCTCCATGCTGTTGCCCTTATCAAAGCAATAAAGACGGCTGAAAGGGTAGCGCCGGAACTGCGCGGCCATCAGTCCCAAAAAAGCGCTCTTGCCCGATCCTGTGGCCCCCAGAATGGACGTATGCCCCAAATCCCCCACATGGGGCGAAAAATAAAACGGCGTGTTGCCCGTGGTTACCAGCACCGCCAGACAGGGCGATTCCGGAGGATAAAAAGGACAGGGATTAATGGGCCGCCCATGCCAAATCGTAGCCAGCGGCAGCATATGCGATAAATTGGCGGTGGAAATCAGCGGACGGCGCAGATTGGCGTAGCTATTGCCGGGGTGCGAGCCAAGCCATGCCTCCAGGGTATTCGAATCTTCAATCCTGCAACCGAAACCCAGCCCTTGGGCCGTCTTGCGCACACTGCGCGCGCATTCTTCCAGGGCGGCCTCATCCTCATGCAAAATAATCAGCGTTACGGATAAATAACCAAAACCCACAAAATCGCTTTCCAGTTCCGTCCTGGCCTCTCTGGCGTCTTCCGTCATGTCCCTGGCCGCGTCATTGGCCTTGGGGTTGGGGGAAGGAAAAACCTTGTCCAAAAACTTGTAAACCTTTTGATTCCATGACTTGTAGTAGTTCTCCAGCTCCGTGTCCGCCGTGAGCTTGTCCAAAAAGAGAAAGCGGGTGCTGAAGCGGAACTCGAAAGGCAGACCTTCCAGTGCCGCCAGCATGGCCGGGCAGCTCTCCTGCGGCAAACCATCAAGACTCACCGCCGCAATGCGTTTATCGCCTATTCTGGGCGCGGCCCCGCCCACCAGATCCTGCGTGGCCAGAAGCGCGTCCAGATACATGGGGCAGGCAGGCAGCCGCACCGGCTGCAAAATACCGGTTATGACGTAGTGCAGCACCGACAGCAGATCGCTGTAAACCACCTCCCTTTCCCGGCCATATTCATCAAGCTCCCTTTCCGCCCTGGCACCCAAGCGGCGCAGGGCCACCACGCTGGACATGATGTCCTCAAACGCCTTCAAGGAGCTTTCAAAAGAAGCCAGAATCCGCTCCAAACCCTGATCCTGCTTGCCGCCTCCGGCAGCGGCCAGGATTTTTTCCGCCGTGTAAGCGGGCAGCCAGGTCAGGCTCAAATACTGCTCCGTCTTGTAGCATGACGCCCGCTCCGCGCCGTTGAACCACTCCCGGCGCTCTTCATCCATGAGGCGGCTCACGCCGTCCGGAAAATGATTGTTATCCGGATAATAGTTTTCCTCCGTCCTGATCGCGTCCACATGCAGCAGCCAGCCATCGCCGAAGAGCATCATGGCCTGGTTCACCTGAAAGGCAATGCGGTTTTGCTCCGCCGGCGAAATCGAAGCCGTATCGCTGCCGCGATAACGGTACATGGCCGTCAAAGAGCCGTCCTTGTTCAGAATGACGCTCTCCGAAAGCAGGGCCGCGTACTTCAGCAGATCGGCCAAGCCCTTCACGCCCTTGCGAAATGACTTAAGGGACAGCATAAGCTCACTTCATCCTGTTTTGCGCCCGCCACCAGATATTGGTCCTGGCCGGGTAAAAACCCTTGTAATTCACGGAACGCATCCATAACTTGAACAGCATGGGGTCGCGCCGGGCCATGGCCCGCAAAAAGAAACCGGCAATCAGCCAAAAAGCCAGGCCGCTCAAAAGCATGACCAGGCTGAAGGACGAAAGCGTAAAGGCCAGCGGCAGCAAGGCCGCCGTCAGAATCGGCTCGCGCTCCGCCCCCAGAACCAGGTTGGGCTTGTGCAAAGAACGGTGGATCAACGCGGAATCCATCAGTAAAACCACCAGTTGGCGATCTTGCCGGCGGCAAACATGATCACGCCGCCAATGGCAATGCGCACCAGCACCATGACCCAACCGCTCACATCATCTTTGCCGATGATGTAAGCTATGCCCGCCACCACCACGCTCAAAGCCACCAAAAGCCCGGCAATGGTGCCGGTAAGCAGATCCAGCACCATCTTGATCGGACGCTGAAAGGCCGTGGAAACTTCATCCGCCAGAGCCAAATCAGGCAACAGGACGATAAAAACGCAGACCAGCGCCGGTACTATCAGCCGCGCCGCGGTTTTGCCTTCATAAAGCATACAAATCCTCCGTTTTATACAGTTTGCGCTCATGGTCATAGCCATGAACGAGAATCGCCTGGGTTACGCGCCTGCCCTCAGGACGGCGCTGGATAAAAAGCACAAGATTCACCGCCTCGCTGATGAGCGCCTGCATGGGGGCCAAAGTGGCCTGGGCAATGAGCTGCTCCAGCCGGATCAGCCCGCCGTAAGCCGAATTGGCATGTACCGTGGCCATGCCCCCCGGATGACCGGTGTTCCACGAATCAAGCAGGGTCAGGGCCTCAGGCCCGCGCACCTCGCCCACCAGAATGCGATCCGGACGCAGGCGCATGGTTGCCCGCAAAAGACCGGACATGCCCACATATTCCGAGGTATGCAGGGTAACCACATTGGGGCTGGAACACTGCAATTCCGCCGTGTCTTCGATTATGGCCAGCCGATCATCCGGCAAAAGCTCGGAGAGCTTATGGATTATGGCGTTGATCAGCGTGGTCTTGCCCGATCCCGTTCCGCCCACCACCAGAATGTTGCGCCGCTCCCGCAGCGCCTGAACCAGAATTTCCGGAACCCGCGCCGGCATGATGGAAGCCTCAACGTACTCCTCCAGGGTAAAAATACGGCGCGGCTTAAGGCGTATGGTGAAAGAAGGCTTACTGACCAGAGGCGGCAAAAGACCCTCAAAACGCTCCCCATGCAGGGGCAGCTCGCCTTCCACAACCGGTTTTTCCACCGTGGCCAGCGTGTCCAGCCATGAAGCCACCTGCGAGATGATCACCCTGGAGCGCTCTTCCGGCATGGCGCCGATGCGCTCCATGCTCCGGCCGAAACGCTCAACCCACAGCGACCCGTCCGGATTGAGCATGACCTCCAACAGGTCAGGCTCTTCCAGCAAGCCGTATATCTCGCCCAGATTCCAGCGCAGGCTCTCAATAATGCCCGAACGGTCTTTTTCCGCCATTTCAGCGCCCCACAAAAAAGATTACCGCATTGCACAAGGCGGAGATAAAGATCAGCCCCGCCAGCCAGAACATATCCTGCTTGACCTTGGTCAAACTCTCCAGGCTGTCGCGCAAGGTGTCGCCGGCCGCCTTGGTGAAGCCATCAGCGCTCACCCTGGAGAGATGTTCCTGAAATTCCTTCATCCCCCTGGTCAGTCCGCCTGTCTCCGCGCCCATCAGTTCCGCCAGCTTTTGCCGGTGCCTGCCCAAAAGCTTTTCCATCTCGCTCAAAAAAGCGTTGTTCAGCGTAACCATCATCAGCATGGGGTCATCTACCCCCACAGCCAGCTCATGCTTGTCTTTCAAGAGCTGCCTGACTTCTTCCAGGCTCAGGCCGATGCCCTCGTCCGCCAAAACCGGCTGCGCCGGCTTGGCCTCCGCAACGCCGATTAACTCATCATGCTGCTGATTCATGCCATTGCCCCGCAGTGTTTAAGTCTAAACGCATTCAGCCAGTGGTACATGACCGGATAACGCCCGCTTGCCTCCCGCGCCTCTTCCAGGCCCGGCTTCATCCCCAGGCCGCGCAGGAGAACGCGCCAAAGTTCCCTGGCCATGCCTATTCGCGTTTCGTTCCGGTCAGACCACAGAGCCGCATAGGCAGCAAAGCCGCTGTCGTCTTCCTCTTCCCTTTGGAGTTCAGCCGGCTTTTCACTGCCGGACGCGGACATGGCCGCAGCCGTAGCAGCCGCGCTTTCCCGCTCCAGTTCCATGAACTGCCGCGCTTGTTCGTAGTGTTCAAAGCGCAGCCAGTTTTTCAGCCAGGGGACGAATCTGCCCTCTTGCCTGTGCCACTTGCCGTTATGCTTCATCTCGCATTCCAGCAGGAGCAGCAGCTCCTCCACCGGCGGCAGCTTGGCGTACATGCGGCGGTAAACCGTGAAGGCTTCAAAGAGATTTTCTTTGCGGGGGTAGGCCATGCTCAGGCGTTGGAAGTCTTTTTGGATTTTCTTCCCAAGGAAAGCGCCAGCGGAAATACCCCCACCCCCTTCAGGCCGGGTGTCCATCTTTTCCTGGGGGGGTAAGGGGGGGTTTTTGTATTTAATTCTTTTTTCTTCGCGCGCGCGTTACCAGATATAGGCGGTACAGGCGTCAGATTGTCGTATGACGACAGGCTGACGCCTATGCCCTTATCCTTGTCAGGCGACAGGCTGACGCCTGTGGGCATCATACACGCCAAATTGTCAGGTTCATTGCCCTCACACGACAGGCTGACGCCCGTGCCCTTATCCTTGTCAGGCGACAGGCTGACGCCTGTGCCCTTGCCTCCATCAGGCGACTGGCTGTCGCCATCGTCATCGTCCCCATCACGGCCTTTATCGGGAATGCCCCGCTGCTCCTCCTCGGATGAAACCAGAATGTATTTGTACTCCCGTCCTTCACGAACATGGTGGGCCAGCCCGGCCTCCTCAAGCTTGAACAGCAGCCGCTGCACCGTGCGCACGGAGCAGCAGCAGACATCCGCCAGCGTCTGCTGATCAATAAAGGTATGATCCTGCCCGCGCGAAAAATGGCACAAAGCCAGGTAGAGCAGCTTGGCCTTGGGTTCTATGGGGAAACACCAAACAAAATTCATGAATTTTTCCGACTCATTCCAGGTTTTGTGTGTGTAATCATACGTATTCATTATGTATTTCCCTAAAAGACTCGCCCCGGAAAAAAGGCAAAAAAAATCCTGCCGGTACTTTACAAAGTAAAGTCCGTCTGCTATGGTTACTTCACCCTAAAAGGACAGGGCGGGTAACCGTCTAGTTCATTGAAGACTTCATCGTGCAAGATGAAGTCTTTTTTTTCCGGCGCTAGCTCATATGTTTGTTTGCCTCCACAGCAAATCGTTATGTAAAATGCCTGCCCCAGCCGAAATTTCTATTTTACACTCCAAAAAAGAGTGAAATATGGACAGAATAAGCGAATTCACAGCCCAATATGGCCTTTAAATTGTAAAACATTGATTCATCCACACTATCCATTACTGTTCCTATATTCCAAGCTTATAAAGGTTTTGATGTATTGCTCCTTACAGTAAGCCA
>JAITGZ010000195.1 GCA_031280335.1 Deltaproteobacteria bacterium
GTCATCCGGCTTAGCGGTTCCGTCTTTGGCTTTTTTTACGGGTTTGTCCGCCGCCGCCGGCGTTTCCGCGCGCGGAAAAAGGTTGGAGGAAGCGGCTAGAAAGGAACCTGGGGCAAGGGAGCCGAAAGAGTCTGCTTCCGCGCGCAGGTCATGCGGTCCGGCGCTTTTCTGCCCCAGTTGCTCCAGCATACGCACGGCCGTGCCGGGCATGACCGGTAAAAGGTGCAGGGCGATCTTGCGCTGGCATTCAAGCAGGGTATAGATGACTGTGCCGAGTTCGCCCGTTTTGCCTTCTTTAAAAAGGGACCAGGGGGCGGAGACATCCACGTATTTATTCAGGGCGCGCACCAGTTCCCACAAGGCTTCCAGCGCAACGGAAAAATTGAATTTGTCAAATTGGTTGTGGTATGTGCGCAGGCTGGCCGTAGTCAGGGCGCGCAGGTTTTGTTCTTCCGGCCCGTAGGCACCCGGGGCCGGGGCCTTGCCGCCGAAGTAGCGCCCGGCCATGGACAGGACGCGCGAAAAGAGGTTACCCAGGTCATTGGCCAGATCGGAATTCAGGCGGGAAAGCAGGGCTTCATGGGTAAAACCGGCATCGTTGCCGAAACGCATCTCACGCAGCAGAAAATAACGAAATACGTCTAGTCCGTGCAGTTCGATCATGCGCAAAGGATCAACCACATTGCCCAGGCTCTTGGACATTTTGGCTTCGCGGGCCAGCCAGTAGCCGTGTACATTGAGATGCCTGCAAGGCTCAAGCCCGGCTGATTTGAGCATGGTGGGCCAGAAGATGGCGTGCGGTTTGAGAATGTCTTTGGCGATAAGGTGCTGCGCCTCCGGCCAGTAACGGGCAAAATCCGTGCCCTCGGGCCAGTTCAGGGCGCTGATGTAATTGACCAGGGCGTCAAACCAGACATAGCAGACAAAATTTTTGTCAAAGGGTAATTCTATGCCCCAGTCCAGGCGGCTTTTGGGGCGGCTGACGCAAAGGTCTTCCAGCGCGCCTGAATCCAGCAGGGAGAGCACCTCGCTGCGGTAGCGCTCCGGGCGGATAAAATCCGGATGTTCCAGAATGTGCCGCTTGAGCCAGTCCTGGTATTTGGACATGCGGAAAAAATAGTTTTTTTCGCTGATAAAGGTCGGAGCGGCCTGGTGCTGCGGGCAGAGGCCGTTTTCCAGTTCTTTTTCCGTGTAGAAGCGCTCGCAGCCGTAGCAGTAATGGCCGCCGTATTCGCCGAAGTAGATGTCGCCGTTGTCGTAAACCTTTTGCATAAAGCGCTGCACAGCGGCCTTGTGCGCGGGGTCGGTGGTGCGGATGAAACGGTTGTGTTCCACCCCGATTCTGGGCAGCAGGGCCTTGAATTCAGCGCTGACCGCATCCACCAAATCTTGCGGGCTTATGCCCTGTTTGGCGGCGGCCTGGACGATTTTGTCGCCGTGTTCGTCCGTGCCGGTGAGCATAAAGCTGTCTTTGCCCATCAGGCGTTGAAAGCGCGTAACGGCATCGGCCACAATGCTGGTATAGGCGTGCCCCAGGTGCGGACGGGCATTGACATAATAAATGGGCGTACTGATAAAAAAGCTTTGCGCTTTGTTCATGGCATGAAACCTGTTTAGTCGTGATTTTTCAGGGCGGGTTGTTTTTGTCCGGTGTAACGCGAACCGGGCAGGCCAAAGATGGAATCGTCGCCAAGTCCGGCGGCCGGCTCATGCCCATGCGGGGGATGGCCGCGTTTGTGGTGCGGTGCGGTTTGGTTTTTGCCCGCCGCTTCCTTGTTTTTGGCGTCCGGCACACCGGACTTGTTCCAGGGGGAAGGAACGTAAAGTTCATCTTCGCGATCCTGCAAAGATTCCAGTTCCATATCCTGATCCGGCGGATACAGATCCGGGGATTCCAACTCATGCCCCTCGGCCTGTTTGTGGATTTCTTCCACCTCCGCTTTGGCCTCCGCGTCTTTGCGTGGGGCGCCCCCCCCTGCCTCCGGCTTGCTTTCCAGGCGCGCTGGGTTCAGATCGCGCCAGGCGTCCAGCATGAACTCATGTTCTTCTCCGGCTTCATTCAGGGCTACAATGCTCTGCTGGAAAAGATTGGTACGAAGCACCTTCATGATCCCCTGGCTGGTCTGGTATTTTTTGCCCAGCTTGGGACTGCTGCGGTGGAATTCTTCGTAATTCTCCTGCTCATTGGCCAGACAGCAGAGCAGGCGGCCGCAAATGCCCGAAAGCTTGGCCGGGTTCAGAAACAAATTTTGTTCTTTGGCCATTTTGATGGTTACCGGGGCGAAACGGCGCAGGTAGCGGCGGCAGCAGCAGGCCATGCCGCAGTTACCCAGGGCGCCGAGCATCTGGGTTTCGTGCCTTACGCCGATCTGGCGCAGTTCTATGCGTGTGCGGTAATTATGCACCAAATCTTTGACCAGCGCCCTGAAATCAATGCGCCCCGGCGCGGTGAAGTAAAAGATGATCTTGCTGCGGTCGTGCAGCACCTCCACATCCACCAGCTTCATCTCCAGCCCGCGCTCGCGAATGCACCGGCCGCAGAAAAGGCGCGCGCCGGAGGCCAGGATGTTGTTATCCACAGCTGCCGCAATGTCTTCCGCTCCCGCCAGGCCCTTGATGGGCTTTATTTCAAGTTCAGTCCCATCGGCCGTGCGGACGCGTTGCAGGGGCAGACGCATTTTTCTGGCGCTAATCACCTCGGCCAGACTCATGCCCTGCTCCGTCTCCACCAGCACCTTGCCCCCAACGCCAATGCGTTCATGCCCGGCCCGAAAAAAATAGACCGGCCCGTATTGGCGGAACTTGACCCCCAATACCAGTTCATAATCCGTCTGTTCTTCAAGGCAAGGCGCTTCTTTGGCCTCCAGTACCGGGCACAGGGCGCAAGAACCGCCCGCCTCCGGCGGAGGATCGGGCGCATCCGTTTTTTCGCCCTCATGCAGTACGCCGGTGTGCATCTGTTCCACCTGCGGGGGGGAAGAAAAACCGCGCCAGGGTATGGAAGGATCCGGCGCGCCCGCATAATGCCGGGGCTGGTCTCCCTCATCCCTTAAAGCAGCGGCCTGATGGCCGGTTTTTTTATCCGCATCGTTCAAAGCCCGAACCTCCTGAACACATTCTGCCCTTCAGCGGCAAAAAAATCAAACTAAAGTAATAAAAGTAGCGCTTGATTTTTTGGGGGGACTGTATAACTTCAAGACTATATACTTTTTTGGGGCCTTGCCCCAAACCCCATCGGGGGGAATTATTCCCCCCGAACCTCCTCGACATTGAACCGCTGCGGCGGCCTTGGCCTCAACTTGAACCGGTTCAGGAGGGAGGGGTCCCCTCCTCAAGACGACTCTCGGACGCAGAACGTCAATATGGTTCACCCTCCGCCGCGCCGGGCCAGGAGCAGGCGGTCCAGCCCGGCCAGATCCCGCAAAATCAGCGTTTCCGTCCAGTCCTGCGGGCGCAGGGTTGCGCGCAGCGAGCGGCCCTGGCTGTATCCCGTCTCCATGAGCAGCAGGCCGCCGGGTTTCAGCATCTCCACTGCCAGGGCGGCCAGAAGCAGCAGGTGTTCCGTGCCTTGCGGTCCGGCCAGCAGGGCGTTGGCGGGTTCAAAGCATCGTACGCCTGGGTGGAGTTTATGGAATTCATCCAGGCTGATATAGGGCGGGTTGGCGGCCATGAGGTCAAGGGAGGCCTGGGCCAGGGGCGGGGCGGCGTAATCGGCCAGGATAAAGAGGAGTTTTTCCGCCGCGCCCAGGTTTTGGGCGTTGTTTGCGGCCACGGCCAAGGCTGGGGGTGAAATATCCAGAGCCAGGCCGCGCCAGTCCCGGCCCAGTTCCAGGGCCAGGGTAACGGCCAGACAGCCTGATCCCGTGCCGAAATCAGCGAATACCCCCTGGCGGCGGCCGGCAAAATGCTGTTTGGCTGTTTCCACCACAAGTTCGGTTTCCGGCCGGGGGATGAGGGTGGCGGCATTGACCTTGAAGGGGCGCCCGTAAAATTCCTTTTGTCCCAGGATGTAGGCGACGGGCTCACCGCGCAGGCGTCTGGCGCGTAAGGATGTGTAGGCGCGCAGGTCAGCGTGGCTGAGAGAACTGTGGGGGGTAAGGATGGCGCGTTGGAGCAGGGCGGGGCGGGTGAGTCCAAGGGCGTGGGCCAGGAGCAGTTCCGCGCAAAGATGGGGGGCCTCCACCCCGGCGCGCTGAAACAGGGCGCGTTCTTTACGCAGAAAGGCGTCCAGGCTTAAAAGCATACAGGGGCAGGGTCAGCCGCCGGCCTGCTGTTTCAAGGCTTCAGCCCGATCAGCGGAGACCAGGGCTTCAACCAGTTCCTGAATGTCTCCCTCCATAACGGCGTCAAGTTTATACAGGGTGAGGTTTATTCGGTGGTCGGTAACGCGGCCCTGGGGGAAGTTATAGGTGCGGATGCGCTCCGAACGGTCACCTGTGCCCACTTGGGCGCGCCGGGTTTCGGCGTGTTCGGCGCTCAGGCGATCCTGTTCCGCCTGAAGCAGGCGCGAGCGCAGCACTTTAAGGGCTTGGGCCTTGTTTTTGTGCTGTGATTTTTCGTCCTGGCAGGCCACAACAATACCTGTGGGCAGATGGGTAACGCGCACGGCGGAGTCGGTGGTGTTGACCGACTGCCCGCCTGGTCCTGAAGATCGGTAAACGTCTATGCGCAGGTCTTCCGGCCTGATCTCCACATCCGCCTCTTCCGCTTCCGGCATGATGGCCACAGTGGCGGCGGAGGTGTGAATGCGCCCTTGGGATTCAGTAACCGGTACGCGCTGCACCCGGTGGGTTCCGGCCTCGAACTTTAGCCGGCTGTATGCTCCCTGCCCGGCCACCAGGGCGATTATTTCCTTATAGCCGCCGCCGGCTCCGGCG
>JAITGZ010000203.1 GCA_031280335.1 Deltaproteobacteria bacterium
AAGTCCAAGAACATGTCATGGGAAGAGATAGGGTTCCCCTACCCCACAGGAGAGGAACGCGAGGAGATCAACAAGGCGTTTGACGAACTGTTCGAGGAGCTGGAAGCCGAAGAGACGGACAAGGGCGTGGCTCTGGCTTCTCTGGCGGAAGGGGTTGACTTGGACGCAGATGCGTCTTTGGCAGAGGGCGGACAGACCTTTACCCTGGCCGCGTTTCAGCGTCCGGAGTTCATGAAACAGCGCGGCAGGAAAGTCGGTGTGGGTTCCTTGCGCCAGATGGTCGAAAAGGCGGACATCAAGACCGGCGACAGGCTGGTCATGCTGGAAATTCTGGACGGCATGGAGGGGCAAAAGTCCGTTTTGTACGATGATTTTGAACAGGCTGTAATTGTCTCGCTGGTGCCGTTTACGCGGAAAGAGACGGATTCATACGCGGATTACGGGTTTGGCAGGGCGTTTGCCCCAGAAGAGGAGGAAAGCGATAGTAACGAAGACGCGGATAACGAAGACGATGATGGTGCATTTGAGGATGATGATCCTGTAAGCCAGTTGTATGATAAATTTGAACACAAATCCATTATTTTGAGTATGCCGGGATTAAGTTATCCACGTCCGTTTCGTGGTCACCATTTTGGCAATTATGTGTATCCAAGCGAAGGCGAGTTTGGGCATATCAGGATTTGGGAAGAAACTGACGGCGACACTCTTCATATCGCAGAAATGCAGAGCGACCCTTTTCAGGGCGGGTCTAAATCTTTAGACCAAGTTAAAGAAGAAATAGCTGAAAAAACAACAAAACGCTTAAAGGAGCTTGAGGAAGAGCTAAAAGATAAAGTTAACGAGGTTGCTAAAGAGAACCCAGAAGCACAAGAAAAAGAAAAGATAATTAAAAAGCTTGAAGATGAAATCAGCGATGAAAAACGTAATGAGAGTAAAAAGCTTCTTGAAGAGGAAAACACTTTTAATGAAGATAAACATAAGATTGATGCTAGTTTTGATTTTAAAACCAGAGTGATGCACGATGCATACCTAAATGCCGCCAATAACCTTAATAATTTTGGCATAGAGTTTGACGGTTTTAACATACAAAATGAAACTGATAGTAGATATTCGCGTAAACAGAATAAAACTGGAAAACCGTATGACGGGCAAGACAGGGCAGAGGTACTACAAGAAATTCTACATGAAGTTAACCCAACTGGGGAAACATTAAATAGCGCGGACGTTAGAAAGCGTAAAACAGAACTTTTCAACGCATTAGAAAAAGGTTACGGTGATATTAGGAAGGAAAGGGAATCAAAAATTTCTGAACTTAGAGTAGAAAGTGAAACAAAACAACGCGATATACGGGAGAAATCTTCACATACTAGATATGTAATGCAGGACGAGCTTAGAAAAAATCAACGTGAATTAGACATAATTTTAGAAGAAATAAGCGCAAAGGAGACAAACCAGCTAAAAGATAAAACAAAGATTATTGAAAGGGAACACGATGCCGAGATAGAAAAAGCCAAAAATGCAGATCTTCCTTCCGCAGATAAACGCATGGACGCCTTCGCGCCGGTGTTTGAGGAACGCCTGCTTAGGGAGGCGGTATGGGAAGGCATAAGCAGGGAAAAGCACGAGGTTCTCTTCCCCACTCCTGACACTCTGGCCAAGATAGAAGGGTACCAAAACCCGAATGAATACAAAGGCGTCCTGCGCAAATATGAAAAACTGCCTGAACGTCTGGCCAAGATGTACGGAAAGGAAAATGTGTTCCACCCCGGCGATGGATGGGTGCATTTGAAACTGACGAGCGCAATCAAAAATAAACCGACAGTTTATTATTCTGTACCCACAGGTAAATCCCTTGCCTCTCGCAAGCCGGGCCGTGGCATACTCCTTTCCCGACTCAAAGAGGTGGTGAAGAAGCTTGGCAAGGACGCGGCCAATGCCGCGCCGGTGGAAACGGTACAGAGCTTTGACGAACTGCCGGAGCATGTCCGCAAGGCGTACAAGGGCAAGGAACGCATTTTTGAAGGGGCTTATGACCCCACCACCGGCAAGGTGTGGCTGGTGGCGGAAAACCTGACCAGTTCGGAGCGGGCGGCGGAAGTATGGATGCACGAACAGGTCGGGCACCACGGTTTGCGCGGGTTGTTCAGCGCGGAGCAAAGGGGCATTTTACTGGATCGACTGTGGAAGGAACTTGGGGGCATGGGCAACGCGACATTAAAAGCCCTGGCGGGGAAATACGGTCTTAACCCCATAGGGAACAAGGCGGACGCCCGGCGTTTGACAGAGGAATACATAGCGCGTCTGGCGGAAAAAGCGCGGCGCGAAGAGCTTTCAGCTCAGGAAAAGCCCTTGTGGAAGCGTATTGTGGAGGCGGTGAGATACTTCTTGCAACGCATGACCCAAACTCTGACCGGAAGGGAAACACGCGGCACATTGGATGTGGAAGGCTTGCTCAAGGAGCTTGGACGCTATGTGTTTGACGGCGTTCCGGCGAATGCGGGTCTGGCCGGGGAAAGGGCCGGGGCTGCGGCTTCCGTGGGGGGAGCGAATAAAGAGGCGGGGCATAAAGCTTGGGAGCAGGTTCAGAAAGATACGGAGGAATGGGGGCGGCAACTGGATGAATGGAAGGAAGGCAAACAGCCTGAACGCTCCGTTTTGCAAGTCGGCAATACTCCTGATGTTCTAAAAAAACTTGGAGCAAAGGCCAAGATGATGGTTATGGTTCCGCGCAATCTGAACAAGATACATAATACCAAAGACATTCCCCTGGAAATAATCAAGCGTTTGCCGGAAGAACTGGCCAATCCGTTGATGGTGTTTAAATCAGCGACAATGGCCGATTCCCTGGTTGTCCTGACTGAACTGGAACACAACGGAGAAAATCTGATCGTGGCTGTTCACCTGAATGTCTATCATGGGGCTATGCAGGTCAACGACATCGCCAGCGTACATGACCGGGCCACCAGAGATGACAACGGTAAAATTATTTCACCGGGCTGGCAGTGGTTTAAGGGACAGATTGAAAAGGGAAATTTGCGTTACTATGACAAAAACAGAAGCTCCCGCTGGTTCAGAGAACAGTCTGGGCTGCAATTGCCCAGGGTCATAAACCGCGAGAGCTACCGTGGAGTGAAGATACTCACGGACAAGGATATTGTCAAGCCCATTAAACCGGAAAATGAAAAAAATGACACGGTACTGGCCTCACTTAGTTCCGTATTGGGCATGAAGCCTTCCAATGCGGCCCAGACAGCGGGACAGCCGGAGATCAACCACTTTTTCAAAGAGAATGACATCAGCCTTTTGCGGCGCTTGACGCAATTGCCGCACTGGATCGCCAAACAGCACCCCAAATTCGCCAAGATTTACGAACGTCAGCTTAAGCGCCTGGATGAACGGGCGGCGAAGGTGATGAAAAGCCTGGAACAAACCCCGTCCCTTTTCGGCAAGGACAGGCTAAACAAGGCGGACATGAACGATTTGCGCAAACTTATCTGGGACAATGACGGGAAGCAGATCGAGAAACTGGAGGGAGTGGACAAATTTTTGGATGAGGGGGAAACGGAAGGCGGACGCACCCTGCTGAAAATAAACCCGGAGTTTTACGCCGGATATGGTATGCCGCTATTGCAGATGGACGCACATGGCGGCGCGGCGGAATGGATTAAAGCGGCGGGAGACGCGCTGGCCCCGCAGCCAGAGCAATTTCAAAGCGAAATCGCTTTAAACTGCGGCTTCTTGTTCCGGGGGATTTCGCATTACGCGCAGGGCGTTGAGTACTGCCAGCAGGGCCACGCCCACATCGGCAAAGACGGCTTCCCACAGTCCGCTCAGTCCGCTTATGCCCAGGCCCATGACCAGCATCTTGATGCCCAGGGCCAGGATGATGTTCTGCCAGACCACTTGGCGTACGCGGCAGGCGATGCCGTACAATTCGTCCACCTTGAGGGGCGAGTCGTTTAGAATTACGGCGTCCGCCGCTTCCACCGCTGTTTCCGAACCCAGGCCGCCCATGGCGATACCCACGCGGGCCAGGGCCAGGGCCGGGACGTCGTTGATCCCGTCCCCCACAAAGACGGCTTCTTCCGGGCTGCTCATCTCTTCCATGGCGCGCACCTTTTCATCCGGCAAGAGTCCGGCTCTGAACTCGTCCAGTCCCAGACTCTTTGCCGCCAGGCGCACTATCTCCGGGCGATCGCCGCTGAGCAGAATGGTCTTGAGACCGCGCTTTTTCAGGGCGGCCACGGTTGCGGCCGCGTCCGGCTTAAGGGTATCTTCGGCAGTGAGACTGCCCAGGTAACGGCCGTCCACCGCTACCAGAATCAGGCTGCCGCTTTCCCGCGCCTCTTCTTCCGGGCAGGATATCCCGTGGCGGCGCAGCAACGCGGCTGTGCCGGCCAGATAGAGTCGCCCTGCGTATTCCGCCTCCATGCCCTGCCCGGCTATTTCCCGCGTCAGGTCCACCGGGGGGGGCGTACCGCCGCCTGAGCGATAGCGGCGCAGCACCGCCTCGGCCAGAGGATGGCTGGACCGGCTTTCCGCCAGCGCTGCGGCTGCGAGCAAAGTTTCTTCATCCACTCCAGGGGCCGGGCACAGCCGCGCGATGGAAAACCGGCCCTGGCTCAAGGTGCCGGTCTTGTCAAAAAGCACGGCCCGCACGCGCAACATGCCGTCCAACACGCCGCCGCCCTTGACCAGAATGCCCCGGCGCGAGGCTGCGCCTATGCCGCCGAAATAACCCAGGGGCACGGAAATCAGCAAGGCGCAAGGGCAGGAAATGACCAGCAGCACCAGAGCGCGGTAAATCCAGGTCTGCCAGTCCGCCCCGGCCAGCAACGGCGGCAACAGTGCCGTCAGAACGGCCGCTCCGGTTACGGCCGGGGTGTACCAGCGGGCAAAACGGCTGATAAAACGCTCCGTGGGCGATTTGCGCTCGGCGGCGTTTTCCACCATGTCCAGAATACGCGCCATGTGGCTGTCGGCAAAAAGACTGCTCACCCGCACATGTAAAGACCCGGCCCCGTTGATGCAGCCCGCCATAACCTCACTGCCAGGTTCCGCCGTCAAAGGCAAAGATTCGCCGGTAAGCGGTGAACTGTCAATCTGGGAAGAGCCGGACACCACCACACCGTCCAGGGGTATCTTGTCCCCGGCCCGCACCAGGATGAGATCGCCCACGTGCGCTTCTTCCACCGGCCGCGCGCGTGCGGCCCCGCTTTCATCCAACACCAGGGCGGATACCGGCCGTGCGGCCAACAAGGCGCGTATGGACTTGCGCGAACCATTCAAAGCCAGTTCCTGCGCAAACTCGCCCACCCGGTAAAAAAGCATCACCCCCACCGCCTCGCCCATGTGCCCAAGACACACTGCGGCAATGGTCGCGCCACTCATAAGGCTGAATTCGTTAAATAAATCACCGCACGCAAGCCGCCGCCCCGCCTGGGCCAGCACGGGCAGGCCGCAAAGCAGATAAGGCGCGGCATAGATCGCGTAAAGAAGGCCTCGTCCCCGCACGATACCCGCCTGCTCCGCCCACAAGGCCGCAGCAAAAACAAGGCCGCTGCCCAGCAGCACATAAAGCTCGCGCCGCTGTTCCGGCAAAAGGCGCTCACGCGCCGGTACCCCGCTCCGTGCCTGATCACCGCAACAGGCACAGTCATTTGTCTTCATCACTTTCCTCCAGCAGATGCACCCCAATGGAATGCAGACCGTCCTCACCCATCCCGGCACAGAATAGATCTTCACGCTCCATCAGCTTCAACAAACGCTCCTCATCCCGCAAAATCAAAGGATGACACGCCAGATGACGTTCCAAAAAAGCCAGCGCATCCCTGGCCGGGGCAAAACATCCCTCGCCCGGCAACCGGTAATAAACCCACTTGCCGCGCTTCTTGCCCTCAATCAACCGGGCCTGACGCAACACGGAAAGATGCTTGGATGTAGTCGAAGGTGCCAAATCCAAAAAAGCCGTGGTTTGACACACACATAACTCGCGCCGGCGCAAAGCCATAAGAATACGGACGCGATTCTCATCCGTAAGAGCCTTGGTAATATTCAAAAAGTCAAACATGCCACCCCCCAAGCCTGGATTAATCTAAGATATACGGCAATCGGGCTGCCGCCCAAATTATACTTGACGGCCCAGATCCCCACCACAGGCACCCCCGGTGCAACCTTAATTATTCGTTAATTCGATATATGACGAATTATACTATATGTCAAGATTAAAAAATCGAATAGAGCATTTCAACCTGACGGCGAAGACTGTCTCCCGTGGCGAGAGTGCCAGCGCCGCCGTCCGCAACGACTATATTGAGCGCTCCGGCGGGTACGCCAACGATCATGCAGAAGTGTTGACAAGGGTCACAGCAATATGCCCGCCTGGGCGTCAGACGACCCCCGAAAATATTGGGAGGCCGCTAACGCCGCCGAGAATGGGCCAAGGCCTGGGCGTGGGCGAGATGATCGCGGCGGCGCTACGCGAACCCCACCGCCAGAGCAATTTCAAAGCGAAATTGCTCTAAACGCTTGACTCCGGCAGAACGCCCATGCAGACAACTCCTTGATGGAAAAAAGCTTTGGAGAGAAATGGTCGGACAGCTCAACTGAGCTGACAACCGGAACCATCAAAACGGAGATAACTGTCAGATCAAGTCTGAACTACTACTACAAATAATGACCGGTAACGAAGGTTATAACTTCACGCACGGGCGTCATGCGTACTCTCCGTCGCCGGAGTCGGCAAAACGGGTAGTGGAAGATCCTCGCCATCTTGCTAGCAGTTCTTCAATATGGTTTGTGAGCTTGCGTTCAAAGACGCTCACGTCAAAAGCGGCGGCGTGTTCGGAAATAACCTGGGGGACAAAGGCGGCGTAATTCGCTTCCAGGCGGTCGATGGCGGCGTTCATGCTCTCCGGGGTCTGCTCCGAGAAGAACAGGCCGGTCACGCCGTCCTTCACCGTCTCCAGCGCGCCGCCCCGGCCATAGGCCACCACCGGGCGGCCCGCGCTCATGGCCTCTAGCGGTGTGAGGCCGAAATCCTCCTCGCCGGGAAAAATAAGCGCCCGCACCTCTTGCAGCAGCCGCACGGTTTCCGCGTCGCCCAGCCGTCCGTGGAAAACGATGTTGCGCCGGGCCAGCGCCTTCAGGCGGGGAAGTTGCGAGCCCTCCCCGATAATCTCCAGTCTGCGACCGGAAGAGTTGAAGGCCCGTACGGCGAGATCCGCACGCTTATAGTCCACAAGCTGCCCCAACAGGATATAGGGCGCGTCCTGGGGGGCTGTGGCCAGGGAAGTCGGACAGAAGCGGGCATGATCCACAGGGGGATGGATGACAGCGGCGTCACGGCGCCAGTGTTTGCGGATGCGCTCCGCAACATTGCGGGAGTTGGCGATGAAGTGATCCACCCTGGCGGCTGAGGCGCAATCCCACAAGCGCAAGCGGGAAGCGAAAAAGCGAAAGGCCAGGCGGGGAACAGCCCCTACGCTCTCCAGATAGTCCTGATAAAAATCCCAGAGGTAGCGCATGGGGCTGTGGCAATAGCAGATGTGCAGGCAGTTTTGTCCCGTGATCACGCCCTTGGCCGGGCCGGATTCGTTGCTGAGAACCAGGTCGTAACCGCGCAGGTCCAGTTGCTCCAGGGCCAGCGGCATGAGCGGCAGGTATTTTTGATACCATCTGGCGGCATTGGGTAGGCGGTTGATGAAGGTGGTTTTGATGTTGTGGCGCAGAATGCGCTCGGAAACGGCGGATCGGCGCAGAACATGGGTATAGATGTCCGCCTGGGGGAAAAGCCGGCACATGCTTTCCAGCACCTTCTCCCCGCCGCGCATGCCCACCAGCCAGTAATGGATCAGGGCTACTCGCATGGGGCGGCCCCGCCGGACGGCCGGAAAAAGGACGCACAACAGCCCTGTCTCCCGGCGGAAAACAAGGCTGTCGCGGAAACGATAAAACCGCACAAACCCTCACGGGGAGAGCGCTTTAGATCGCGGCGGAGGTGATGTGCGCTAAGTAAACGCAAGAATCGAGCCGAATCGGGATGAACCGTCAGGTCGGTCGAGCCGGAAAATTTGCCCGGTGAAGTATGATATCCAATCTGTTTCATACACACTTCCTTCGCAAGAAGGTGTAACTACCACCGACCGCCTGATACCACAAGACGAAAATTGTCTTTCATTCGCCATGCTTGCTGCTGTGTTCTTCTGAGGAAATGACCGTATCTTTCATCTTCTATTCCTTTGTGGTCTGAGACCCCGGCCTTCAGGCCGGATATAGCCCGACCCCGCCCTGAA
>JAITGZ010000044.1 GCA_031280335.1 Deltaproteobacteria bacterium
AGCGGAGCGTAATTTATGAGTGATGTCGCAAGATTATATGGTCGGGGCTGTGAAGATCCGCCGGAGGAACAAGACCGGCGCGAAAAAAATCTGGCCCGTTTCCGGCGCGGCCGCAGGGCCGGGGACCTGGTGCGGGGGCTGTTTCTGCGCCTGGACGCGGCCCGCCCCGGCACAGCCTGGATTGACTTTGACGGCACCGCCCTGCTGGCCGCCCTGCCGCCTTCCCTGGCCGTTACGACCCAAGCCTCCGGAGGAAGGGGGGAAGCCGCTGAGCGCTTCCCCCTGCGTCCGGGGGATATATGCGTCTTCCGCCTGGAATCCCTGCATCCCGAGCCTGTGCTGCGTATGCTCTCCCCGGAAGAAGCCGCCCAAAACCGGCACCTGTCCATCAGGGTATGATTAGAGCATATTAACTTTGAAAATGTTTAGGGAAGCGCTGATTTATTCTTTTGAGGGTGCCTTGCCGTTGTGCAGAGGGATGGCAGAGGTAAAGCAACGCCTGGGCAAACATGCCCCTTTCTTATTCCCCCCAGCGGGGTTCGGGGCGGAGCCCCGAATTAACCAGTGTTTCCTTAATTTCTTCCGTCAGCAGAGCGTCCAGGCGGTTTTGGGCGGTTTGGGGGTCCAGACCCAGTTTGGCGGCGATATGTGGCAGGTTTTCTTCCGCCTCGCTCGGTCTGGCGTAAAGCGGGGCGATGTCGCGTACGGCATAAGCGGCGGAGGGCAGCGCCAGGGCCTTGCGCAGCAAAAAGGCCGGGGAGGGGTGGTCGAATGCCGGCGGCAGCATGCGCAGGCCCTGCACGCCTTCAAGGGCGCGCTCAAAAAAGGTCCGGCTGCGGCTCAGGCCAGAGCCGAGCAGCCAGACGGGGCCGGGCGCGGCGCGCAGTTCAGCGGCTATTTCATGCGGGCGCAGCGCCGACAGGGGCGATAGCTCCCGCAAGGCCGTGTCGGCGCTAAAAACCTGCCTGTGCGCCAGATCGCGCCGGGCATGGGTGATGACCCATAGTTGGGTCTCTTTTTCCGGCGGCGGCGCGCAATATGGGCAGGCAGCCGCCGCCAGCAGGGGCAGATAGGGCAGGGCGGCCTGGGTCAGCCCCAGGGCGCGGGCCAGGGCGGCGGCGCTGACGGTGGTCAGCCGCAGGCCGGTAAAGCTGCCCGGCCCGTTCACCACGGCGACCCTGCCCAGATGCCGGGGCGCGAGACCCAGGGCGCGCATGGCCTGATCCAGGGCCGGGACGAGCAGTTCCACCCCCTGGGCCGGCGCCAGCCACTCCTGGGCGAAAAGTACTTCCGCCTCCTGCCCTTCCGTCTGTTCGTCCGGAGGGGGGACATGCCGGCCCAGGGCCAGCATCAGCCGTCCTTCCGCCGCGTTCAGGGCCAGGGTGAGTTCCCTTTCTTGCGGCGTGGAATATTGCATTATTTTCCGCGCAAGGCGTTTTTGATTTTGGCGGCAAAATCGCGCACCGCTTCCGGAGTGGTGTCAAAGCTGGTCATCCAGCGCGCTTCCGGCGTTTCTTCCGGCGTTTCGTCCCAAATATAAAAGGGGCAGCTTTTTTGCGCTTCCAGCGCGGCCCGGCGCGGCAGGCGGGCAAAGACCGCGTTGACTTCCACCGGCCTTGTGATTTCCAGCCCTTCCGTCCCCTCCAGGCTTTCGGCCAGCAGGCGGGCCATGTCATTGGCCTGCTGCGCGTTGCGCCGCCAGAGGTCATTATGCAGATAAGCCTGAAATTGGGCCGCGATATAACGCATTTTTGAAGCCAGCTGCATACCCCGCTTGTGGTAAAAAGCAAAATCCTCCGCCAGTTCGGGGCGGAAGATCAACACGGCTTCGCCGTACAGGAGTCCGTTTTTGCTCCCGCCGAAGCTCAGCATGTCCACCCCCAGGGCCGCGCTGGCTGCGTGCAGGCCGCAGCCCAGGGCTGCGGCCGCGTTGGCCAGCCTGGCACCGTCCATGTGCAGCCATAGGCCGTGGGCGCGGCAAAAATCCGCCAGGGCGCGGATTTCCGCCGGACGGTACAGGCCGCCCAGTTCCGTGGATTGGGTGATGGAAAGCATCCTGGGCGGCGCATGATGCACGGAGCCGGCAAAGCGCAAGGGGGGCAGGCAGTCCGCCGGGGCAATCTTGCCGTGGCGTCCGGGCACGGTATAAAGTTTGCGGCCCAAAGCTTCCAGCGCTCCGCATTCATCCGTATGAATATGGGCCGTATCCGCGCAGATCACCGCCTCGTAAGCCTTAAGGCCGGTCTGCAGGGCCAGCACATTGGCCGCTGTGCCGAGAAAGACAAAATAAACCCTGGTCTTAGCTCCGAAAACGTCCTGGAACAGCTCCTCCGCCCGCCGGGTGAAGGGGTCGCCGCCGTAGGACAGGCAATGGCCGCTGTTGGCCGCCGCCAGGGCGGCCATAACCTCCGCGTGCGCGCCGGAATTGTTGTCGCTGGCAAAAGAAAACATGGGTGGCCTCTTTATGGCTGTTAAGCTTGCGTTAATATATTTTTGGGGCTATCGGCCCGAATTAATCAGCGTTTCCCTGGAGCAGAGAGGCGTTTTTTTCCACTTCCGCACGCAGTTCCTCTCTGGCCCGGCGCAGGCGGGCGGCCAGGCTTTCATCCTCCAGGGCCAGGATTTGCGCGGCCAGCCAGGCGGCGTTGCGCGCGCCGGTCTTATCCAGGGCCACAGTGGCCACGGGAAAGCCCGCAGGCATCATTACGGTGGAAAGCAGGGCGTCCAGTCCGCCCAGGCCGCCTGAGGCCAAAGGGATGCCAATGACCGGCCTGATGGTGCGGGCGGCCACGGCCCCGGCCAGATGCGCGGCCATGCCGGCGGCGCAGATGTAAACCCGGCAGCCTTCAGCCTCCAGCGCACGGATCAGTTCTTCGGTGCGCTCCGGGGTACGGTGGGCCGAACTGATGGTAAAGAAACAGGAAAGGCCCCAGCTTTCAAGCAGATCCACGCAAGGACGCACCAAGGACTCATCGGATTTACTGCCCATAAAAACAGCCACTTTGGCCATAAAAATTCCCTTTTGTCAGAGTAATTTCAAAATGAAAATGTTTTAAATAATTGTTTACATCCAGCGCTTTTTGGACAAAAAAGCCGGCCGAAAGCGCGCTTTCGGCCGGTTTAAGGCGGCGCGGCCGGGGCCGCGCCGGTCTGGACTAGTTGCCGTATACCGTGGTGGTGTAGGTGTTGATGATGCCCAGAATGGTGGTGCC
>JAITGZ010000073.1 GCA_031280335.1 Deltaproteobacteria bacterium
CAGCTCCTGCAGGTGGTCAGCCCCCCTCTGACGCTATTAGCCAAAGAGGAAGGCCTGGCCGGGCGCAAAAAAATAACCCAGTACACCCGCTACGGCACGGTACTCATCGCTCTGATCCAGGGACTGGCTCTGTCCAATCTGGTGCAGAACATGCCCAGCCCGCTGAACGCCCCGGTGGTGACCAACCCTGGTCCGCTCTTCATCTTTATGACTACCCTCACCGTGATCACCGGCACCATCCTGACCATGTGGATCGGTGAACGTATCACGGAAAAAGGCGTAGGTAACGGCATTTCGCTGATCATCTTCGCCGGCATTGTGGCCGGCATACCCCGTACCCTTTACCACGCCTACGACATGATCAGCGGCGGTTCCATGTCCATTTTCATGGCCCTGGCCCTGCTGGTCATGATGGTGGTTTTGCTCGTCTTCATTGTCTTTATGGAACGCGGGCAGCGGCGCATACCCATACACTACGCCAAACGCCAGGTCGGGCGCAAAATGATGGGCGGGCAAAGCACCCACTTGCCTCTGCGCGTAAACACGGCCGGGGTCATTCCCCCCATTTTTGCTTCCAGCCTGCTCTCCTTCCCCACCTTTGTCCTGCCCCAACTGGTGCAGAACGAAAGTTTCCAGCGGGCCGTCAGCCTGCTCATGCCCGGCACGCCGGTTTACAATGTCCTTTTTGTCGGCCTGATCTTCTTTTTCTGTTTCTTTTATACCGCCATCATCTTTGACCCCAAGGATATAGCCGAAAATTTGAAAAAGCAGGGCGGCTTCATTCCGGGCATACGCGCCGGAAGCAAGACGCACGAATACATCGACCGGGTGCTTACCCGCATCACCCTGTGGGGCGCGGCCTATATTTCGGCCATTTGCGTCATCCCGCAGCTCCCCCTGGCCAAATACAACATGTACCTGGGCGGAACGAGCATACTCATTGTGGTAGGCGTGGCCATGGACTTTATGGGTCAGGTGGAGTCGCACCTCATCTCCCACCAATATGAAGGTCTGCTCGGCAAGGCCAGAATAAAGGGGCGCACTGGGTAAGAAGGTATGAAAAAATTTCGGGGTGTTTTTATAAAAAACTCCAACGAAATCGCGCTAATGCGCGAAGCTAACCATATAGTTTACACAATTTTGCAAACCCTGCGCACGGAGATTCACCCCGGAACGCCCACCATGCGTTTTGAAGAAATAGCCCAGGACTTGTGCAGACAATATAAGGTCAGACCGGCTTTTCAGGGGTACAACGGCTTTCCTTTTGCCCTGTGCTGCTCCGTGAATGAAGAGGTCATTCACGGCTTTCCCTCCGCCCGCCGGCTGCGGGAAGGGGACATTGTCAGTTTTGACATGGGCGTGGTGGTGGAAGGCTTTTATGGAGACGCCGCCAGGACTTACCCGGTGGGTTGTATTGCGGCGGAGGCGGAACGGCTTTTGCGTTGTACGGCCGAGGCTCTGGAAGGAGCCGCAGCTGTGGCCATAGAGGGCAGTTCCCTGTTGAGCATATGCGCTATGGTACAAAAAAAAGCGGAAGAAGAACGCCTGGGTATAGTCAAGCGTTTTGTGGGGCACGGCGTGGGCGTGCGCCTGCATGAGAAACCGGAGATACCCAATTTTGTAAGCCCGCACCTGCAGGATTTGCCTTTACAGGCGGGCATGGTTCTGGCCATTGAACCCATGTTCAGCCTAGGGGACGGGGACGTACGCGTGCTGCAGGACGGCTGGACGGCGGCCACCAAAGACGGCAGCCTTTCCGCTCACTTTGAACACAGCGTACTGGTAGGGGCCACAGCCGCGCAAATACTGGACTGCTGATTAGCCCCCACGACGGTTTGAAGCAATTCACGTTTGAATCGCTTAAAAAAATTTGCCTTGACGCCGTCGGAATACGGGGAGATATTCACCCGTTCCGGAACCAGCCATACAAGCTGGATTTCCTCTTACTTCAGCCGCCCCGTCCGGCTGAAGGCATAAGCCTGTAATGGAGCAGCGCGATGAAAGTCAGACCTTCGATAAAACGTCTTTGCCCCAAGTGCAAAGTGATTCGCCGCAAGGGCATTTTAAGGGTGCTCTGCGAAAACCCCCGGCACAAGCAGCGCCAGGGATAAGGAAGCAGGAGTCAGACTGTGGCCAGAATTGCTGGAGTGGATTTGCCCCGAGGCAAGAGAGCGGATATAGCCCTTACTTACATCTATGGCATAGGCCGGAACACGGCCCTGAAAATATTGGACGCCACCAAGGTGGACTGGACGCGTGGCATTGACGACCTTTCCACAGATGAGATCAACGAAATACGTAAGGAAATTGAGCAAAACCACAAAGTGGAAGGCGACCTGCGCCGTGAGCTGGGCACGAGTATAAAGCGGCTGATGGATATCGGCTGCTACCGCGGCATGCGCCACCGGCGCGGCCTGCCTGTGCGCGGCCAGCGCACCCATACCACTGCCCGCACCCGCAAGGGACCGCGCCGGGGCGCCACCCCCAAGAAAAAAACAACCTAGTCCGGGCTTGGATGCCGTTACGGTTCCAGGCATGTTTCCGGTTAATCCGCCAATTACATAACGCGAGAGTTGCAAGATGGCTAAAGCCAAACGTTCGGCCAAGAAAAAAGAGAAAAAGAATGTGCCTGTGGGCATCGCCCACATTCAGGCCACCTTCAACAACACCATCATTACCTTCACTGATACCAGGGGTAATACCATAAGCTGGGCCAGCGCGGGGCAGGCCGGCTTTAAAGGATCACGCAAGTCCACCCCCTTTGCGGCGCAGAACGCGGCCGAACAGGCCGCCCGTCGCGCCCAGGACAACGGTATGCGCACGGTGGGCATTTATGTTACCGGTCCGGGATCAGGGCGTGAGTCAGCCATGCGCGCCATTAACAACGCCGGCTTCAAAGTGGCTTTCATTCGCGATATCACGCCCGTTCCCCATAACGGTTGCCGTCCTCCCAAACGGCGCCGCGTCTAGGTCAAAGGAGTAAGCCTTGGCTAAATATAATGAATCCAAATGCCGCCTGTGCAGGCGAGAAGGCGGCAAACTGTTTTTAAAAGGCGACCGCTGTTTCACCGAAAAATGCGCCCAGGATCGGCGTCCTTACGCCCCCGGCCAGCATGGCCGCGCCCGGAAAAAAGTCAGCGATTATGCCGCGCAGTTGCGTGAAAAACAAAAGGTGCGGCGCATTTACGGTATTTTGGAGCGCCAGTTTCACAATTATTTCGCCAAAGCCGAACTTAGCAAGGGCGTAACCGGCTCCAATCTTCTTTCCATGCTGGAGCGGCGCTTTGACAATGTGATTTACCGTCTGGGCTTCGCCCACTCCCGCCAGCAGGCGCGGCAAATGGTCAGGCACGGTCTGTTTACCCTCAACGGACATAAGGCTGATATCCCTTCCATGCTGCTGCGCGTGGGGGACGTGATTGAGGTGCCGGAAAAAAACAGAAAAATCCCCGCATTGTCCGAGGTACAACAGTCCGCAGCGCGCCGCGGCATGCCCGGCTGGCTGGAAATTGACGCCGCCGCTTTCAAGGGAGTGGTCAAGGCGCTTCCGCAACGCGAAGACATTCAGACGCCCATCAACGAAAATCTGATTGTCGAGCTGTACTCCAAATAAACAGAGACGCACATGATCATCAAACAAGGCGACAAGCTAATAAACGCCCGCAACTGGTCGGAACTGGTGCGGCCTGAGCAGCTCACGCGTGAATCGCGCGAAGGCATGTACGGCAGATTCATCTGCGAACCGCTGGAAAGAGGCTTCGGCACCACCATAGGCAACGCCATGCGCCGGGTGCTGATCTCTTCCCTGCAGGGCGCGGCCTTTGTGGCAGTGAAGATTGAAGGCATACAGCACGAATTCACCACCATAACCGGGGTGCTGGAAGACGTTACGGACATAGTTCTGAACCTTAAGCAGGTACGTCTGGTCATGGATACGGATGAACACCAGCGCCT
>JAITGZ010000147.1 GCA_031280335.1 Deltaproteobacteria bacterium
AGCTTGGAAGGCTGATGCTCTAGCCGTTGAGCTATTCCCGCGCACGCGCCGTAGTTCTCCGACAGGCGTCCTGTCTCCTACAGCCTGTTGCCTTTTAACGGTCCCAAACTCCCCCCGCCAAGGCTGTGCCGGACGGGTATTATGTGGTGGTGGGGGATGGATTCGAACCACCGTAGTCGTTTGACGGCAGATTTACAGTCTGCTCCCTTTAGCCGCTCGGGCACCCCACCCCGACCTATGGAGCTGGTGATGGGACTCGAACCCGCAACCTGCTGATTACAAATCAGCTGCTCTGCCAGTTGAGCTACACCAGCCGGTAAACAAAGCTTTTTATCCGCCGTTTTTTAAAAAAGCAAGAAGAAAATAAGACAGCCCGCATTTTTGCCGTCTCCGCCCGTATTTTTACGAATTTTCAATGGTATAGCGTATGGGGATATCAATGCTCATGGATTCGGGCGCGGGCAGCGGGCTCCATTTGGCCTGCACCCGCCGGAGCGCCTCCAGGGCGGCCTTTTCCAAGGTCGGATGCGCCCTGGCGTTTTTTACGCCCACCTCACGGATGGCACCTTGCCCGTCAATATGCACCACCATGTCCACCACGCCCTCCAGCCTCAGGCGCAGGGCCGCCATGGGGTAGCGTTTTTCGCGCTCTATGGCGGCGACAAGGGCGGCCAATAAATTGTGCCGCGCCTCCAACGCCTTGTCTTGAGGCATCTCAAATCCTGTTTCACCCTGCGCCGTCCGCGGCGGTTCCGGCAGCGCCTGTTCCGGCGCGCTCCGGCCCGTTCCTGGCGGAGGGGGCGGTTTTTTCCGGGCGCGTTTTACAGGTTTTTCCGGCGGGGCGGCGGGCGGAGCGGCAAGCGTGGCGGCGGGAGGCGGAGGCGCCGCTTCAAGCAAAGATATTTGCAGCCTTTCCACCGGCGGCGGCAGAGGAACCAGGGCGGCACGCGAAACGAGCATGGAGCAGAAAAGCCCCACGCCCCCGTGTATGCACAGGGCGCAAACCAGGCCGATGGCCTTACTTGGACGCCACAGGCTGCTCATGATCCTCCTGCCCGCGCTCCCGGCTTACGTTGATGATAAAGTCCGCCCGCCCCTGCCCCTTGGCCGCGTCCAGGGCGCGTATAAACAGACCGAAAGGCGCTTTTTTGTCCACATTGAAAACGATGACGGTCTCCGGCGGCCAGGAGGCCAGGCTCGCGGTCAAATCCTCCGGCGATACAGCCAGGCCGTCAAAAAAAATGCGCCCGTCTTCGGTTATGCTGACATCCAGTTCTTTTTTATCCCTGTCCGCGATTGCCGCGCTTTCGGCTCCGGCCAGGGCCACTTCCAGCACGGGACGGGAAAAGGTCGTGGCCATGATGAAAAAGATCAGCAGCATGAACACTGCGTCAATGAGAGGAGTCATATCCAACGACACATCCGGGTCTTCTTCCCAGGAAAGCGGGTTCATAACTATGCTTCCGCCCCCGTCTTTTCCGTCGCGTGGGAAAATGACGGACGCAGGCGCTCCACCGCACGGTAACTGTGTTCCACAGCTTCAATGTGGAAGCCTTTCATCCTGAGGCTCAGCCAGTAAAAGGCCACCAGGGTGGGTATGGCCACGGCCAGCCCCATGATGGTGGTGAGCAGGGCCTCCCATATGCCCCCGGCCAGCACGGCGGCGTCCGCGCTGCCGGGGCCAGCGGCCAACTGGCGGAACACGGCCACCATGCCGAGCATGGTTCCGGTCAGACCGAGCAGCGGGGAGATGACGGAAATGAGCTTGAGCCAGGTGAGGTCGCGGTTGACGCGCTCAAAATTGCGGTGGAACAGGTAGGCCACCTCGGCCCGGATGTCGTTGGAATGCGTGGCATGTGTGCGCGCCACCTCCGCAATGATGTTGACCAGGGGGTTGCCGGGCCGGCGCAGTTCATCCACATAGCCTTCGCCCCCTGCTTCAATGCGGGCGAAACGCCGGCGAAAATCCCTGTTGATCAGGGCGGCCAGGGCCAGATTCTTCAGGGCCAGATAGGCGCTGACCAGGGATAAAAGCACCAGGGCCGCCCCGGCCGGGCCAATCTTGGCGTAAAGGGCGGCCGCCGTGTTCACTGCCCCGCCCCCATACGCCCCAGCATGTCGGTGAATACCTGCCGGGCGGCGGCGCAATCCGCCTCATCCGGGTGTTTTTCCGCCTCCAGCAGGCGGGCCTTGCGCTCTTCCGTCATGGCGTGCGGGTTTTCACGCATCTTGGCCATGGCGGCCAACAGTTTGGGGTCCACCCTTCCCTGGCAGATAAAGGTGCCCAGCACTTTGTTGCCTTCCATCATCCCCACCGCCCTGCGCATGGTTTCGCGGGCGTGTTCGGAATCAGGCCAGGCCCCCAAAGTGCCGAAAAGCCCCACGGACGCGCCCTTGACCCTGGCCATATAGGCGGACATGGCCGCGTCCGGCTCGCCCTTGTCCACCCAAAAACCCAGGGCGATAAAAGCATAGCCCGCCGGGTCGGGGGCTGTCTCCACCGCAGCCAGTTCCGTACCCGCAGGCATTACGGAGTGTACGGCCTCGGCAATCTTGCGCGTGTTGCCGGTACGGCTGGAATAAACAACAAGGTTTTTCATCATGCGCCTCCTTTGGGGCAAATTAACCATAGTTTTAATTTTTGAGGGGCCAAAATGGGCAGTTTATCCAGACGCCTCCTTATCCTTGCTGTCCCTTGGCATAACGGCAAGGTGCCCCTCCCCCGCTCACCGGATGGGTTCAGGAGGGTAGGGTTATCTTATCCGCGCAGGCCAGCTCCATAAGTTCCAGATCGTGGGTGATGACCAGCAGGCAGGCCCCGTCCCGTGCGGCCTGCTGCATGGAATCGGCCATGCGCCGCATGTTTTCGCCGTCCAGACCGCTGGTCGGCTCATCCAGAATCAGCATACGCGGCTTGCGCACGGTGGCGCAGGCCACGGCCAGGCGCTGTTTTTCCCCGCCGGAAAGAGACTGGGGGTGGCGCTCGGCAAGGCCCTGCAGGGCATAGCGCTCCAGGTGGGCCAGGGCGTCCCGGCGGCGCTCGCCGGGGGCAAGGCCTTCCGGCAAGGCGTCTTCCAGTTCGGCCCGCGCGCTGTGCATACGCAGCTGGTGCCCGGCGTTCTGCAGCACGACCTGGGCGTGGCGGGGCAGGCGGCGCGGCTTGACCACGCGCCCGCCGGCCAATACGCGCCCGCCTTGCGGGCGCTCCAGCCCTGTGAGCAGGCGGGCCAGGGTGGTTTTGCCCACGCCGTTTTCTCCCAACAGCGCGGTTACGCGGCCGGGAGCAAAGGCGAAATGCGCCTGTGTAAAAATGTTTTTCCCTTTGGGGTAGGCAAAATTGAGTTCATGACAACAAAAAAACGCTTCGTCCCCCTCCCCGGCTTCAGGCAGGACGGGGCGCGGGTCATGTACCTCCGGGGCGCGCAGCCCGTGTCTGCGGCGCAGCTCCGCATCGCGCAGCAGGGCAAAGGGGCCTTCAGCTGCGATTCTGCCGGCATCCAGCACCAACACCCGGTCAGCCACGGCGCTGAGCCAGCCCAGGCGGTGATCCGCAATGAACAGGGATATGCCTTTTTCTTTAAGCCGGAGCAGAATGCGGGCCAGTTCAGCGGTGGATTCCGGGTCAAGGTTGGCGGAAGGCTCGTCCAGCACAAGCAGTTTGGGCTGCGCAGCCAGCAGGGCGGCCAGGGCCGTTTTTTGCTTCTGCCCTTCGGAAAGCCCAAAAATGGGCCGCTCCAAAAGGTCTTCTATGCCCAGCAGAGCGGCGCTTTCGCTCACCGCCTCCCGCACGGCGGCATCTTCCCATCCACGCCAGCGCAGGGCCACGCCCAGTTCGTCCTCCACATTCAGGGCGAAAAACTGGCTTTCCGGGTCCTGAAAAAGCGTGCCCGCCTCGCGGGCCAGCTGCGCCGGCGCGCTTTGCCGCGTATTTTGTCCCACCGTGCGCACTTCGCCTTCCATGCCGCCGCCCAGGTAGTGCGGGGCCAGGCCGTTGGCCAGGCGCGCCAGGGTGGATTTGCCGCAGCCGCTGCGGCCGGTGCAGAGCAGGGCCTCTCCCGGACGCAGGCTGAAGGTGATGTCCCGCACCGCCGGGGTGGGGGCATGGGGGTAGGTGTAGGCGACAGAAGAAAAATGCAGCATGGCTTCGCTCACATGGACGTGGGGCGAAACTGCGGCCCCTGGCTTTGCAAAATAATGGCGGCGGCCAGAAGGCAGGCGGCCAGGGCCAGGGTCGTGAAATCGCGGCGGCTCAAACCGGGCAGTTTTTCCCGCGTGCGTTCGGCCTGTCCCATGCCCTTGAGTTCGGCGGCCACGGCCAGATCGTCGGCGGAATAAAGCACACGGAAGATCAAGGGCACGGCAAAACCCCGCCATAGCCCGCGCAGTCCTTTGCCGGGGCGCAGGCGCACGGCGTCGCGGATCTGGGCGCAGTCTTCAAGAAAAACGGGGACAAAGCGGATGGCCACGGAAATGGGTATGCGCAGCCAGGCGGGCAGGCGCATGGCCTGCAGCCTTTTGAACAGTGCCTGTACCGGCGTGGACATGGCCAGGACAAGCAGCAGGTTGATTGAAATGAGCATGCGTAAAAAAGGCGCGCACAGGCTCAGGGCGTCCCAGCGCATCAGGCCGGGCACGGCCAGACCGATGAGGGCGGAACAGCCCAAGGCCGAAAGCATCATGAGCGAAGCCAGGAGGTAAACCTTCAAAACCGTGGCGAGCCTGGAGGCGTTCAGGGCCAAGGCCGCGCTGGACAGCGCCAGCAGTCCCAGGCTGAGGGGCGAAGACAGGATTATGGAGGCGACGGACCCGCCGAAACACATGGACAGCTTGACCCGTGCGTCCAGCGAGGCGGCGAAGCTGTCTTTGGGGCTAGTGAACAATGAGGCCCGCATGGCGCAGCTCCTTCATAAAGCGCAGCCCGGCAAAGCAGCCCATAACAGTGCCGCTTGCGCCGATGCAGATAAAAACGGCGGCGGTGATGAGCATACCCGGCTGCTCGCGCATGCTGAGCCAGGAAAGCCCCAGCCCCAGGGCCTTGGCCGACAGCTCCGCCGTGAGGATGCCGGCCACAAGGGCGCGTGTCCTGCCGTAGCCGCCCAGGGCGCGGATTACGGCCTCGCCCAGCAAGGCGGCGGCCAGCGCCGCCGGGGCAAGCAGAATGCCCTGCCCCATGAGCAGGAGCGAAACCAAACTGGTTACGCCCACGGCCAGGGGGAGGGTCCAAAGGCGGGGAACCTTGTGCAGCAGAACAAGCATCAGGGTAACATAAAGGCAGTTTTTCAGGGCCAGGGTAATGGGGTTCATGCCGCCGCCCATATAGGCCAGCATAATGGCCGAGGCCTTGATCACCGTGGCGAATACACCTATGGTTGTCAGTTCGCGCGTGTTCCAGCGCGGGCGGGGGGCTACGGCCAGGGCCGCATCCCTCACGCGCCGCAGCGGCGCGCCCCGGCGCTGGGGAGACATGACCTCGGACATGGCTTAAAACTCCGCGCCCAGGCGCAGCACAAGGTGCAGGCCGGGTTCTTCCAGCGAGCTGGAGGCAAGGGTGTAGTTCTTATTGAGCAGGTTGTTCAGGTTCAGGTCGGCGAAAAACTTTTGTTTTTCGCCGTATTCCGCGCCCAGGGCCAGGTTGGCCGTGCTCCACCCGGCGTAGGAGTCGGTCTGCGTGGCCGAGGTCTTTTCCCAGGCCCTGCGGGCGAAACGGCTGTAAGCATCGGCATGTACGGACAGTGCCTTGGCTATTTCGCGCTCATAGCGCAACCCGGCGCGGCCGCTCCAGGCCGGATGGCCGGTCTTGGAGGTCTTGCCTATGCTGCTTGCCCCGCTGTAATCAAAGACGCGGCG
>JAITGZ010000154.1 GCA_031280335.1 Deltaproteobacteria bacterium
GCTGTCGCTATCCGTAAGGCGGCCTTGCCGCCTAACGGCTACCGCAAGGATAAGGCTGCGCATGGGCGAACATGCCCCTTTCTTATTCCCCCCAGCGGGGTTCGGGGCGGATCCCCGAATTAATCAGTGTTTCCTTAGATGTCATGCCTTGAAAGGCAGCGGCGCAGGCGTTTCAGATCGTCTTTGCGCATGAGCAGAGCGGCCAACAACAAAAGCCCGGTCATATCCGCCACCGGGTGCGGAATGATCAGCGCCAGCCCGGCCACGCCCGTAAGGATACGATCCTGGGGCTTAACCAGGCCGCGCATGTAGCCTATGCAGGCGGCGGCGAGGGCATATACGGAAAGCAGGCTGATGGCGATGCGTGGCAGTATCTCAGTCCAGGGTCCCTGCCCAAGCAGACTGGGGGAATAAATGAACAAAAACGGGATAATGTATGACGCTATGCCCAGCTTGAAGGCGATAAAGCCGACCCTGGTCGCGTTGCCGCCGCCGACCCCGGCGGCGGCATAAGCGGTAAGGGCCACGGGCGGGGTTATGGTGCTGATGATGCCGTAATAAAAGATGAACATATGCACGGCCAGCGGAGCGCCGCCCATATTTATGATTGACGGCGCCACCAAAGTGGCCAGTATGATATATACGGCGGTGGCCGGCAGCCCCATGCCCATAATCAGGGAGATGAGCATACCGGACAGGAGCATCGCCGGCATATTGCCGGAAAACATGGGCAATATGGCCCCGGATACGGTGGAACCCACCCCGGTCAGACTGACCACACCCAAAATGATACCGGCGGTGGCGCAGGCGCTGGCCACGGGCACGGCGCTCCGCGCGCCTTCAACCAAAGCCTTTAAAAAAACGGCAGGGGTAATGCGGGTTTCACGACGTAACCAGGAAAGGGCAATGAGCAGCATAATGGCCCAAAATACGGATTTCATGGGCGACCAGCCCTGAAACATAAAAAATATCAGGCCGATCAGGGGCAGGGAAAGGTGGCCGTGACTGCGTAATACCAAGCCCGGCCTGACGGCGCAGGCCTCATCCGGGGCCTTTATGCCGTGCCGGCGGGCATAAAGGTCCACCATAAAGTATATGGAAGTGAAGTACAGTACGGCGGGCAGAAAGGCGGCCTTGGCCACCTCCAGATAAGATATGTGCAGATATTCGGCCATGATGAAGGCCGCCGCTCCCATAACCGGGGGCATAATCATGCCTCCGGTGGAGGCCACGGCCTCTATGGCGCAGGCCGTGTCCCGGCTGTAGCCATTGCGCAGCATGATGGGGATGGTGATGGGACCGGTGGTAACGGCGTTGGCTATGGGCGAGCCGGATATGGTGCCCATCATGGCGCTGGCCGTTACCACCGTCTTGGCCGCGCCGCCCGTGAAGCGTCCGGTAAAGGCCATGCTTAAATCCATAAAAAATTTTCCCGCGCCGCTGGCGTTGAGAAAGGCGCCGAAGAGGATGAACAGGATAACGAAGGTTGAGGACACGCCCAAAGGTATGCCGTATATGCCGGAAGAGCTTATATACATGTAGTTTATGATACGGGCCGGAGAGTAGCCTTTGTGCTGCAAAGCTCCGGGCAGGTATGGCCCCAGAAGGGCGTAGAGCAAAAAGCACAGGGCCGTTACAGGCAGCGCAAGGCCGGAACAACGGCGCGCGGCTTCCAGGGTGACCACAAGCAGCGCCCCGCCCCAGATCAGCTCCGCCGTACTCGGAGGGCCGAAATTAAAGGCTATCTCGTGGAAAAATATAACCAGAAAGAGGGAAGAACCGGCCAGGGCGAGCATCAGCGCCGCATCGATCATATCCCGTGCGTCCGCTTTGAAAGACGCGGCCCCCGGCCGCAGGGGACGCAAGAGCAAAACCATGCAGCCCAATATGCCCCAATGGACAGCGCGCTGGGTAACGGCGGAAAAAAGACCGAAAAATCCCGTGTAGAGATGAAAAGCCCCCAAAAGCACACCCAAACCAAAGATCAGGGCGCGCCGGTCAAGCCTGACGCCGCTGAACCCGGCCATGCGCTTACTTGAGTACTCCTTTTTCTTTAAAATATCTGGATGCCCCCGGATGCAGCGGAATGGGCACATCCACAGCCTCGGTCAAGGTAACGGAACGTATGGTGGGATGGGCCGCGCGAAACTCCTCCAGATTTTCAAAGACAGCGGCGGTAATCTGATAGGCATGCTCTTCCTTCACTTCAGCGTGGATTAAGACCATATTGCTGGTGGCAAAGGTGATTACTTCTCTTTCAATGCGCTCGTAGTGCGCGGAAGTAATGGTCATGGGCAGATAGTACGGGTAATTCCTGATAAAATTATCCCTGTCGTCTTCGGGAAAAGACAGTATCTTTATCCCTTTGGTTCCGGCAAAGGCTTCCTGCAGTCCTGGAGCGGGCAAACCGGCCTGCACTATGGCCATATCCACATGTCCGTCCATAAGCGCATTCACGCCATCGGAAAAAGATAAAAAATTCATCGTTACATCGGTGTGTGAAAGACCATAAAATTCAAGCAGGCTGATGAAAAGCATACTGGAACTGTTCCCCTGCGGTCCAACGGCCACGCGCTTTCCTTTAAGATCCCTGATATGGCTTATGCCTGAATCCGCGCCGACCACATACTGCACAACGCCGGGGGCAAGACCGATAAAAAGGGCGCGCAGGTCGGACATTTTGTTTCCGTCAAACGGTCCCAAACCATGATAGGCGGAATGGGCGATGTCCGCGTTGGCCAGACCCAGATGCAATTCGCCCTGCTGCATGAGTACGGGATTGTGCAGGGTGCCGCCTGTAACCTCCACCCGGCCTTCAACTCCGGGAACGTACTTGGTGATAATTTCAGCCAGCCCCACCGCCGCCGGGTAATATGTACCGCCCAAAGGCGCGCTGCCAACGGTAAAAAGCTCTTTTTGCGCCGCTCCGGCCGCTTGGGGCAGGAACAGGCACAGAGACATGAACAAGACCTTCACCGCAAGGCAAGGCATGGAGGCTCTCCTGAAATTAAGGCGTTAAGAATATTTTTATTTCGCCCTGGTTACGCTTTCCCTTCCCATATAAGATGAATCCAAAAAAATACGCGTGTCGTTATCCGCTTTGGGGTCAAAAATGAGCATCAGCGCGGTGGCCCCCAGTTCGCCCAGCGGGATGTGAAAAGTAGAAAGCGACGGGTGGGTGTAGGGGGCCATAGCTATATCCCCCACGCCTATTACCGACATATCCTCCGGCGGATTGCACCCCATCTCCCTCAAACCGCGTATGACACCTATGGCGATGTTGTCATTGGTGCAAAAAATGGCGCTGGCGCGGGGGCGCTTCTCCAAAATGCGGCATGCGGCGGCGCGGCCGTGCGCCCAGGAAAAATCGCCATAATAAACATCCTTTTCATGCTCCAGCGCAACGCCGGCCTCATGCGCCGCCTCCACAAAACCGTCTATGCGCATGTTGGTGGAGGCGTTGTCTCCCTCTCCGCTGATTACGGCAAAATCCCTGTGTCCCAGTGAATACAGTTTGGAAAAGGCGGCGCGGCCTATGACAAAGTTATCCACCAGCACCTGCGGCATGGGTATGTCCTGGTGGGCGCAAGCCACCACACGTATGCCCATGCCCTGAATTTCGCGCACTGTGTCAAACATTTTGGACGAAAATTCCTTGTTTCTGCAGCCAGACCCGGTCAAAATTATGCCGGCCACCTGATGCTGGGCCAGAAGATGCATAAATTCTATCTCCAGACCGTGGTCGCGCCTGCTGGAGCAGACCAAAGGCATGAGGCCGCGCATTTCAGCCTCATGGGTTACGCCTTTGGCTATGCCTGAAAAATATGTATCACCTATGTCCCTTACCAGCAACCCTATAGCTGTAGTTTGCTTTTTACGCAAATTTTGCGCCATGCGGTTGGGACGGTAACGCAAAGCCAAAGAGGCCTGCAACACCCTGGAGCGCAGTTCTTCCGAAACCGGATGATCGGCTGCGTTCAGCGTGCGTGAGACTGTGGCTATGGATGTGCCGGCCAGTTTGGCCACGTCCTTTATGGATACGCGCTGGATCATCTTTGGTCGCCCGCCTTCAGTAAACGTTTTCCGTGATTATAAGTTACGAATGATCAGGCTGTCAAGTTCAAAGCAAGGGATAGCGCCTTGCGTGTAGCCGGCCCCTTACAGAAAGCACCGTGGTACGCCATGTTTTCGTCCGGCCTGCGGCTGCGGAACATAACCATAATCACCGCCCTGGCCTGGTTAGGAGTAAAATATGTTGTTCCGCTGATGGCGGGATAACATTTTGTGGACAGAGAGCGCAAAAAGAGCTACCCAAGGATAGGTGAAGAATGAGAAAAGTAATATTGAAGCGCACAGCTGACGCCCTTGAAAAACTGGCAATTGGAAGTTTACTTGTCGGTCTTTTTCGGGAAAATGAGGCGGGTGTCTTTGTTGGTATCGGCTGCTTAGCGGCATGTTATGTTATTACCGTACTGGAGGCAAGAGCATGAACATATGGATAAGTTTTTCCTTGGTCTGTCTGGCAGTTTTTTGCGTAGGAGTCTGGGCCAATTTCTGCCTGAAGAATTAGCCTGCGTACCACCGGCTTAGCCGCCAACCCAAAAGGGCGCTCCCTCCGAGCGCCCTTTTTCTTTTTAAAACCCAACCTGCCTCCCCCCCCTTGTCTTCTTTTACCAGAAAATTTTATTTTTTTACGCGCTTTTTTTGTCTGAAAAAAGTGGAAAACAGCCCTTTCCGGCGCATATTTCAGTTTTATTATAAAGTTAGTAATT
>JAITGZ010000164.1 GCA_031280335.1 Deltaproteobacteria bacterium
ATTCCCCCCGAACCCCCTGACCATTTTTTCAGCCGCACGGCGGCTGAAAAAACTTGAACGGGTTCAGGAGGGTGGGAGGTTGGAGGCGGGAGTTGCTGCCCCACATCAACCCGCCTTACAAATTCGGGGTCAGTTCCAGTTTGATTCCCGCTTCCTGCTCCAGATCCAGGAGCCATTCTTTTTTGTTATTGAGGATATAGACGATGAGTTCGCCGGCATCGGCATAGACCAGGGTTTTACCCGGCTCGGTATTTTGGCTGACAAGGCGCTGAATGGCCTGCATGGCCTGCATGGCCTGCCACTCCATGTTTCTGCGTATGCCCGTGCCCTTGCAATGCGGGCAGGGTTCGGAGGCCAGGGAAATGGCCGATGATCCCAGGCGCTGGCGCACCACCTCCAGCAGGCCGAAGGAGCTGATGCGACCCACGTCGTGCCGGGCGCGGTCTTCTTTCATGCCGGAGCGAAAGACCTTTTCCACTTCACGCCAATGGCTGGAGTCGCGCATTTCGATAAAATCCACCACAATCTGCCCGCCTATGTCGCGCAGGCGCAGTTGCAGGGGGATGTGCCCGGCCGCTTCCAGATTGATTTTGAAGGCCATGTCCTCAAAATTGTTTTTGCCGCCGCTGCGGCCGGAGTTGATATCAATGGCGGTCAGGGCCTCGGTGTGATCAAAGACCAGACGGCCGCCCGAAGGCAAAATCACTTCCCTGGACTGCACCTGGGCAATCTGTTTGAGCAGCCCGAAACGCTCGAACAGCCTCTGCGCGGAGTCGCTATGCAGACGCAGCACATCCGCACGTTTGGGAAAAAGCAGATTTATAATCCCGCGCATCTGCTCCGCCACTTCTTCATCATTAACCCATAACTCGGCGATGTCTTCGGTCAGGTAATCACGCACGGCCCGCGCGGCCAGGCCCAGCTCCTGATAGATCAAGGCCGGAGCCGTTTCAGACGAGCCTCTTTTACGCACATCCTGCCACACGCGCTTTAAAAAACGCAGATCGCGCTGCAAACTGGTCTTGTTGGCCCCTTCGCTGACCGTGCGTACAATCACCCCCAGACCGGGGCCGGGCTTGAGCGCGTCCAGGGTTTCGCGCAGGCGGGAACGCTCCGTGTCATCCCCCACCTTGCGGGAAACGCCAATCTGCTCGCGGCCGGGCGTAAGCACCAGGTAGCGGCCGGGCAGCGAAAGATAAGAGGTCAAAAAAGCCCCCTTGCTGCCGGAAGGCTCCTTGACCACCTGCACCAGAATCTCCTGCCCGGACTTGAGTACCTTTTGAATCAAAGGATATTTGTGCCCTTTGCTGCCCGGTTCATGCGGGTTCAGATAGTATTCGGGATGCACCTCGTCAATCTGCAAAAAACCGTTTTTGGCCGCCCCGTAAGAAACAAAAGCCGCCTGCAGGTTGGGGTCCACATTGCTGATGACGCCCTTGTAAATGTTCCCCTTGACCTTGGCCTGATGGAGCATCTCCACATAATATTCGCGCAGGCCGCCTTCTTCCGCCACCGCCACTTCCACCTGCTCGCCGGAAAGAACGCTGACAAACATCCTGCGCCGCCCCTTGGCGGGCTGAGCCTCATCTTTGGCCTTGGCGGCCTCACGCCCGCCCTTGCCCGCGTCCTTGCCCCCCCTTCCGCCGGAGCGCCCGCGCTTCCTGCCCGCAGGTCCGTGCGCCGCATCGGGCGCATCCCCCGGCAAAACAGGCTCTTCCTGACCGCCGTCTTCGGCCCTGGATCGTTCCTGAGACAGGGGCGCAGCCTCATCAGCCAGGGCGGCCGGCAAATACTCCACTTTAAGTTCAGGCAAGGTCTGCATGCGTTCAGGCAAGGCCGGCAGCAACGGCGGCTCCGCCTGCGCCTGACCGGCCTGGGGCAGGGCCGTCTCCAGAGAGGCCGGCTTTGGTTTTTTTCTGCCCCTGCCCCTGGAAGAGCGCGACCTGGTTTTTTTTACGCCTTCCCGCTCTTCCGCGCCAAGCTCCGCTGCTTCAGACGGCTTTTCTCCCAGCGCGGCATCGGGCTCCGGCCCCCTCTGCTCCGCGCCTTTGTCGCTTTTGGATCTTGACCCGCGGCGGCGGCTGCCGTGAGGCTTGGGACGGGGAGACTCCCCCGCCTCCTTGGGACCGGGATCGTCCTGCTTCAGCCTGCCCTCCTGTACGCCGCCGCCCCCGGCGGCCTCAGCCGCGGCCTGCTTTACCCTGGACCCGCCCCTGGAACGAGAACGCTTTTTTCTGACGGAAGGCGCGCCGGAAGCTCCCGGCGCGTCTGAACTTTCAGGCGTCTGATCCGCCTCAGACGCTATGGATGTAATGGACATTGTAACCTCAAAAAGTAAAATATTAACAGCACAGGCCGCTGCCAGCCGCACCCTGCGGCCCCGGCGCGCCCGCGCCTGAAATTCGCATATGAACTACAAGCGATAAAAACACTTTGCGCCAAAAAGCAACAAAATAAAATCCAAAAAACCTTTCACGGCGGCAAGAGTCGCTTCTTGGGGAGGGAACCCCACCCTCCTGAACCCGACCGGTGATTTGCTTTTTCAAAACCCGCCGGCACGCAATTTGTGAAAGAACAAATTCCGTTCCAGCGGCGAATTATAAAAGTAAAAATCACCACCGGGGGCCTTGCCGTTATGCAAGGGGCGGCAAGGATAAGGCGGCATCCGCGAACATGCCCATTTCATAGCCCAAAAACCCGGCCAAATCCCTCTATTTTTGTTCCGGCATTTTACGCCGCCAGGTTTTTAATCCTTCCACAATCATGGGCGTGATGGAAATAAGAATAATGGCATAGACCACCAGGGAAAAATTTTTCTGTACCCAGGGGTGGTTGCCCGTGAAGAAGCCCGCGCTGACCAGGGCCAGCACCCAAACGGCCGCGCCGCTCAGGTTGAACAGGAGAAAGCGGCGGCGGTGCATACGGGCCGCTCCGGCCACAAAAGGGGCGAAGGTGCGGACAATGGGCACGAAGCGGGCCAGGACTATGGCCTTGCCCCCGTGGTCTTCATAAAATTTTTGCGCCGCCAGCAGATATTCACGCTTGAGCAGGCGGTATTCTTTTTCAAAAACAGCCCGGCCCATATAACGGCCTATGCTGTAGTTGACCTGATCCCCCAGGCAGGCGGCCATAAAAATCAGAAACGCCAGCTGGGGGTAGGCGAGCTTGCCCGCCCCGGCCAAGGCCCCGGCGGCAAAAAGCAGGGAATCGCCGGGCAGAAAGGGGGTAACCACCAGCCCGGTTTCGCAGAAAATCACCAGAAAAAGCACAAGATAGATCCAGGTGCCGTAGGTTTCCACCAGCGGGAACAAATACTTATCCACGTGCAGAGCCAGATCGATCAAGATGTACAGCCATTCCGTCAAGGTGTACAGCCATTCCGTCATAATGCCTCCTCAGGCCAGCCCCAGGCTCAGGGCGCGTATATAGATGCGCCGGCTGATCCAGGCATCGGTGGCGGCATAAGCAATCTGTCTTGGGCTGAGATCGGGCAGGCTCCAGTTGGAACAGCGCTGACTTTTGGAGATGCGCACGCCCAAAAGGCAGGCCGCCAGCCCGCGCAGGCCGCGCTGGGCAAGGTTGTGCCTGCCGGCTATTTCCCCCAAATCCACCATCCCGGCAGGCTCAAAATCATGCATTTCCCGCAGGGAGATTATGTCGCGCCCCACCGCCACCCCGGCCTTGACGATCTTGGGGTCGGACAACAAAAGAGCCAGGTGCCCGTCAAAAGGCACCCGGCGCAGCTGAAACAGGTACACCGCCTCCGCCGAAGCCAGTTGCAGCAGCGTGGGGGCGTGAACCGTGCCTTTTTTGAAAGACGGCCTGCTTTCCGTATCAAAGCCCAACACGCGCTCCCCGGCCAGTTCCCGCAAGGCCGCGCGCAAATCCTCTTCCGTACGCACCAGCACGGTCTTGCCCTCATACCTGAACAGAGGGCAAAGCATGATCTCTTCTTTGCTCATGGCAGGCTTGAAATCATGAAAAATATTATCCGGGGACGCCGGACGCCCCCGGTGGGAAAGAATCAACTTTGACATTTTATCCGTTAAATTTTTAGAGCGGTATTATTGGCCGCCGTCGAAGGGGGCGTAGGGTATGCGCACGGCGATGCCGCTATTGTCCCAGGCGTAGGCGGTATTTTCCAGCAGGGGTTTGCGGCTGACGGCATTGAGTGCTATGGCGGCCACGGCTTTACCCATGGCTTCGGCGTCTTGTTTGACTGTGGCGCTCATTGTGCCTTGGCGTATGGCTTCCACGGCTTTGGGGATGGCGTCCACGCCCACCACGGGGATGAACCTGCTTTTATCGCCGGCGTTATAGCCGTTTTCGGCCAGGGCGGCAACGGCACCCAGGGCCATGGAATCGTTATTGGCTATGACCAGTTCGATCTTGGTCCCGTGTTCGGCCATGGCCAAGCTCATGGCCTGTTTGGCCAGGTTTTCGTCCCATTCGCACATATAGCTCAGCCCCAGCTGCGCCATGGGCAGTCCTTTTTCCACCGCCTGACGCACGCTGTATTCGGTGCGGGCCACGGCTTCGGGGTTATCCGGGTTGGCCTGCAGCATTATGTACTGGAATTTGCCGTCTTTGTTCCGATCAAACTCCGGATGCGCGTCCCAGAGTTTTTTGATCATGTCCCCCTGCATCTTGCCCGCGTCTTCAGTATTGGTACCCACAAAGCAGGTTTTGCCCGCGTAGCTTCGCAGGATGGAAAGATCCGGCTCGCGGTTGAAGAAGATTATGGGGATGCTGGCTTTTTTGGCCTTGTCCAAAAAAACGGCCGCTGTTTGGGTATCCACCAGGTTTACCACCAGGGTGTTGACTTTTTTGTTTAAAAGCTCGTCCAATTGTTCCATCTGGGTGAGGTGATCGGATTTGGCCGCCAGGACTTCCACCCTGACCTGATCGCCCAGGGCCGCACGCAGGGCGCTGTTGACCATGGATATATAAACATCGTCTTCCCTGTAAAGCAGCACGCCCACGCAGGGTTTGGCTTGTTCAGTCTTGGCGGGCCGGTCTTTGTTGTCATCACCGCAGCCCAGGGTCAGGGTCAGGCACAGTACCGTCAGGGCTGCCAGAGCCGTTTGGCGCCACAGGTTCAGGTAAGTATTTTTCATATTCAGCTCCTTCTGGTTTACAGCATGTACACGCAAGCTATGGCATTTCAACTTTAAAAATGTTTAAACGCGGCTATTGCAGTCCCCCATGTTTACAGCCTAATATGCCGGATCAGGCCGCGCTGCGCCGCCCCAATGGAGCAGGACGCGGCGCAATTCTCCGGCGTCAAGCGGTTTGGTTATATGCGCGTTCATTCCGGCTTCCAGGCTTTTTTCCCGGTCGCCGCTCATGGCGTTGGCGGTCATGGCGATGATGGGGATGCTCCCGGCGCGGGGGACGCCCTGGGCGCGGATGGCGCGCGCGGCGGTCAGGCCGTCCATGACCGGCATCTGGATATCCATGAGGATAAGATCAAAGGGTTCTTTCTGCCAGGCGGACAGGGCTTCCTGCCCGTTATTTACCACCGCCGCGCTTACCCCAAGCCCTTCCATAATCCCCAGGGCTATTTCCTGGTTGATCTCGTTGTCTTCCACCAGCAGCACCCTCAAGGGCGGCAAGGAGGCTTCATCCTCCGCCTCGGCCGCGCCTTGCGGAAGCTCCTGCACGCCCGGCTCCACCCGCACGGTAAAGTAAAAGGCGCTGCCCCGGCCCGCCTCGCTCTCCACCCAGATATCGCCGCCCATCATCCGGCTGAGGGATCTGCAGATGCTCAGGCCCAGGCCGGTGCCGCCGTATTTGCGGGTGGTGGAACCGTCCGCCTGGGAAAAGGCGTCAAAAATACGCGCTATGGCCTCCTGGTCTATGCCTATGCCCGTGTCTTTGATGCTGAAAAGCAGAAACATGCCTTCTTCTTCCGCAGGTGATTCCGCAGTGCCGGGCGCGCGGGGGGCGTCTGCGGGGGCCATGGAAACGCGCAGGCTGACCCCGCCTTTTTCCGTGAATTTCAAGGCATTGGAACAAATATTGATGCAAATCTGGGAGAGGCGCAGGGAGTCGCTTTTGATCATGTCCGGCACGTTTTCGTCCACGGAAAAATCCAGGCTCAGTCCTTTTTCCTGGCTCTTGACCTGCAGCATGTCGTAAATGGATCGCAGCATGAGGGCCAGACTGAAGCTTTTGTACTCAATTTCCATTTTATTGGCTTCCATCTTGGAAAAGTCCAGGATGTCGTTGATCACGCCCAAAAGGGTCTTGGCCGCTCCATCGATGCGCTTCAAGTAATTGAGCTGCTTTTCTTCCGGCTTGTCGCGCATGGCCAGATAGGTCATGCCGATGATGCCGTTCATGGGGGTGCGTATCTCATGGCTCATGCGGGCCAGGAACTCGCTTTTGGCCTTGGTGGCCGCCTCCGCGCGCTGGAGCATGTCCGTAAGGGCGGCGACCATGCGGCTCAAACTTTCCGCCAGATCCCCCAGTTCGTCCCGGCGCCGCACCCCGGTATCCATATCCTGCCCGCCCCGGGTTATCTGCGCGGCGAAAAGGCTTAGGCGTTTGATATCGCGTGTTACCGGAAACAGATAAAGACACAGGCAGGCCACGGCCAGCAGCGCGGTCAGCAGCCCGGCGCCCATGGCCGCGTTGCGGATGGTATGCAGGTAAGAGCGCATGTATTCTTCACTCGCTATGACCAGGGCGTAAAGATCCGTCTGGGGGATGTGGTAAAAGCCGATGCTCTTCGTCTCGCCGTCCAGGGGCACCTCTATATGGCCGGATACCTGCGATTTCACCTCCTCAAACCAGGGCGCGCCCACAAAACTCCTGGTGCCCACATCTTCGTGGAGCAGAGAAGAGACTATCTCCCCCTGCGCGTCGGTCACATAGGGCAGCAGCCCGGGCCGGGCGTATTCGCGCAGCACCCCCCTGGTGATCTTGGAAAGCTGCAAAGTGCCGATGAGCGCGCCGGCCTTGCCGTTATAGACCACCTTCATGGAAACGGGCAGCAGGATATCTCCGCTTATGGCGCTCACAAAGGGTTCTGAAACCAGAAAGGTATTTTTGCTCATGGTTTCTTTGAACCACCGCATATCCGCCGCGCCCGCGACCTCTTCACGCATGTCCAGATCCCCGGCCAGCACAAGCCCCCGGCTGTTCAGCAAAAAAAACGCCTCATAATAGCCGCAGGCCATTTTCATCCTGTGCAGCAAGGCGCTCAAAGATGCCCTGGCGATCTCCACGTTTCTGTCGCCGCCTTCCGCTGCCGTACCGGCGTCCGCGCCGTCCGTATCCTCCGCGCCGGGGTTCGGCGTCCTTTCGTCCGCATCCTGGTAGGGGGGCAGTTCCACCGCCTCCAGCACCCTGGGCAGGCCTGCGGCCAGCACCATATCTTTGCCCGCCCGCTGCAGCTGTACGAAAATACTGCTGCTCACGGCATCGGTTACATCGTCTATTCGGTTGGAGCGGACGTAGGTTATGACCGAGCGCGCGGTACTGATGATGTAGGCGGTGGAAAAGGACAGGGTAAGCAGGATGACCACAAGAATGGACAGGGGCAGCTTGACCCGCAGGCTTAAGGACTTAAGCATGGCGTTGCACCTTGTTCCGCTCCCTGAGTGCGCCCCGCGTGGGGGAGGTTTGAAATTGAGTCAATTCACCCCAGCCTGTCCACCTGGCGCAACAGCAGTTCCCCGAAGGCGCGGCAGCCCGTGGACGCGGCCCCGGGCATTTGGGCGGCCAGGTCCGGGGTAACGGTGCCGGCGGCCATGACCGCGTCCAAGGCACGGCGGATCAGCCCGGCCGCCTCCAGCCAGCCCAGATGCTCCAACATCAGCACGCCGGAAAGCAGCAGGCTGGTGGGGTTGGCCGCATCGCGCCCGGCCAGGCCGGGCGCGGTGCCGTGCGTGGCTTCAAAAAAGGCCAGGCGGTCGGACATGTTCACCCCTGGGGCCAGGCCCAGCCCGCCCACCTGCGCGGCCAGGGCATCGGAAATATAATCCCCGTTGAGATTGGGGGCGGCGATGACGCTGAAGCGCTCCGGCTGGAGCAGCACGGACTGGAACAGGGCATCGGCGATAACGTCGTTGATCGCGAGTTTGCCTGCGGCCGGGGCGGGGGCCGTATCTTCCTTAAAGACAAAGGGGGCGAATTCTTCTTCTTCCATCACCTCATAGCCCCAGCGGCGAAAGCCCCCTTCGGTGAACTTCATGATATTGCCCTTGTGCATCAGGGTCAGCGCCGGCAGCTTGTGCCGCAGGGCATGGCGCGCGGCCCGGCGGATCAGGCGTTTGCTCCCTTTCTCGCTCATGGGCTTGATGCCCACAGCGGCATCCATGTCCACCCTGGCCCCCAGCTCGTCGCGCAAAAAGGCCAGCAGTTTTTTCGCCTCCGCCCCGCCGGCCTCGTATTCAATGCCGGCATAAACATCCTCGGTATTCTCGCGGAAAATGACCATGTCCACCGCATCGGGACGCCGTACCGGAGAAGGCGTACCCTTAAGATGGCGCACAGGGCGTATGCAGGCGTATAAATCCAAGGTCTGGCGCAAGGTTACGTTTAGGCTGCGAAAGCCCTTGCCCACCGGGGTGGACAGCGGGCCTTTGATGGCAAGCTCCGCCCCGCGCAACGCCTCCAGCGTGGCTTCGGGCAAAAGCTCGCCGCACTCGGCCAGGGCCTTTTCCCCGGCCAAAAGCTCCCGCCAGTCAAAAGATCTCCCGTTGCCGTAGCTTTTGGCCGCCGCCGCATCCAGCACCGGCCTGGACGCGGCCCATACCTCCGGCCCAATCCCGTCGCCGGGAATGAAATAAACTGTTTTACGCATGCCTTGTCCCCATATTTTACACTTAACTACCACGCCCGCCCAAACAAAGCAAATCCCGCGCAGAGACGGCGCGGCAGGCCGCGCCCCAAGGAACGCAGCCCCCTGCACCCCGCATACGTTTTTAGCCGCTTTGCGGCTAAAAAATAGTAAGGGGGTCTGGGGTGCCTTGCCATTATGCCAAGGGGCGGCAAGGATAATGTTGCGCCTGGGCGAACATGCCCCTTTCTTATCCCCCCAGCGGGGTTCGGGGCGGACCCCCGAATTAATCAGTGTTTTCTCAGAGCAATTTCAAAGCGAAATTGCTCTAAAATAATTTCACAGAGAACTCGCTTTATTGCTCAGACTGATAAAACCGCTCCGCCTCTTCACCTGGAATATCCAGGATACTTTCCATTTCAACATCTTCCGGCAGTCTGTCTTTTATATGCAGGTACATCTGCCTTAAGGCCTCGACAATGGAATCATAGGCCACGGAGTAAATAGTCTGGCGTCCGCTTTTACGCATACGTAATACGCCGCTGTTGTATAGCACGGTTAAGTGGTGTACTATGGTCGTACGTCCCAGATCAAACTGATCGGCAATGTCTTTGATGGAAAGTTCTTCCCCTGGCTCATGCATCATAATTATTTCCTGGCGTATGGGATTACCCAGTGCGGAAAAAACCATGGACGCTTGCGCAAGTTTTTCTGGAATATTTTTAATAAAAGATGTGTCCATAAAAAATCCTTATGGAGGTTAACGTTCTAACGATTTTTTCAGTTATAAAATGAAGTAGAGGTTATAGCAGAGTGAAACAGCGTTCATTCGGCAGGATTATGATCGGAAAAGTGACCATAATGAGACTGAACCTTTACCTTTAAAGGAACATAACATATTTTTGAGGCAAAACAATAAGATAATTTGTAAAAAACGTTTTCTATTATCTATAATAATAGTAACTAATTATATTTTAAATAAATATTTTTTATGGGAGGAGTTTGGACGTATTCAAAATCCAGGTGAATTAAAACTATAAATTTAGGCAGGTTGTGTCTTTTTTTTATGAGGGTCAGATCTTTTGATATTTGGGCCTGTCAGATCATTTATGCAAAATTAATTTCACTGGTTCGGGGAACAGGGGGAATGATTCCCCCCGGATGGGGTTTGGGCTATTGCCCCAATAAAGCTCAGGCGCTTTGCCGCCAGCCTAAATGCTGTGGCCCGCTTGGTTTCAGGCGCGGGCATAGAGCCAGCGCCCGTTCGCTTGGGCGTGTTTGACCTTTGGCCGCCTCATATAAAAACAGCGTATCTTCGCATATGTCCGCCATATTTATCACGCATTTTACGTCACTATCCATAGAATCAGGGGTTGCCGCCCTGGCCTCAAGCAGCAGCATAAAGGGAGTGCGTCCCGGCTTGGCGCTCACCGGCAGCATGCGCTCCGGCCTGAAACTCTGTCGGATCATCTCCCGCGCAAGCTCTTGCCGCCGCGCCCAGGGAAAAGACAGACAAAATATTCCGCCTGGTCCATCCTCTCTCGCCGTGCGCACGGACATGCGCGCAAAGCGCACAAAAGCGCGTAGTGTCTCCAGCCCGCCAAACAAGGCCGCACCGCGTTCCAATGTTACAGGCAGACGTCCCTGCCCGTGCAGGCGATAGGGTGGATTGGCCACTACCAGATCAAAACCGACTCCGCTCCCCCCTGGCCCGAAGGCAGGCAAAGACTTCAGCCGGGAAAACTCCTCCTCTTGGGTCAAATCCGCAACCTCGGCCTTGAGCATGTCCTCCAGCCCCAAAAGGGCGGCATTACGCCGCGTGGCCTCGACCAGAGACTCAAATTTGTCCAAACCCATCAGCCTGCGTCCAGCATGGATAGTATCCCCAGGCAGGCGCAGCAGTGCGGACAACGCCACCGCTCCGCAGCCGCATCCCAAGTCCAGCAGGCTATTCCACCCCGGCATGCAGGTATCCGCAAAAGCTCCTAAAATTAACGCATCCGTTGAAAAACGAAAAAAACCCGCCGGTTGAAATAAACCGCGTGGAAAATAGGCTCTTCTGCCGGCTGCGGACGAGATTGAATATGACATACCTTGTTTCAGTGCAGCCGGCCGCGTCCCGCCTAAGGGTTTAAAGCCTCTGACGGAGGTCAGGGAAGGATTCCCCGGTCGGACGTGAGACTCCTCCCCCCTTTCGCCCCGTGTCTTTACAAGCTTTGAATATAAGCATAAATTGCAATGGACTTGTCCCAGTGAACCACAAAATTGCTTTAATCCGCAAGAGTCATATGACGCAAAAATTCCACGATGAAAACAACCTTGTCCCCTACGATGTGAGCCCGGCTTCGTTGGAGGCGATTTATGCCGTTGAGGAGCAATATCTTTCCGAACCAGAAAACCCGTTGCCCCGTGTAACGTTGGAAGACTTGTCCCCGGCCCTGCAAGAAGCGGCGGCCAGGGCCGGGTGGCGACAGCTTATGCCGGTACAGTCTCTGGCCCTGCCTTATTTGCTGCAAGGCGAGGACATCATGGTTCAATCCCGCACCGGTAGCGGCAAAACCGGGGCTTTTCTGTTGCCGGCCTTGACCGTTCTTGACCCGCGTCAAAACAGATGCCAGGCCATGGTACTCACCCCCACGCGCGAGTTGGCCTTGCAGGTGGCCGCTGAGGCCGGCCTCATTTTTCAGGGCACAGGGCTGTGTGTGGCCGTCCTTTACGGCGGCGTGGGCTACGCAAAGCAAAACGAGGAACTGCGTCAGGGGGCGCAGTTGGTGGTAGGTACACCCGGCAGGGTGTTGGATCATCTGATCCGGCGGAATTTCAACCTGGAATGCCTGCGTATGCTGGTGTTGGATGAGGCGGATCGTATGCTTTCTGTGGGTTTTTATCCTGACATGAAAGAGGTGCAACGCAATCTGCCCGCTCGGCGTGTGCCCGTGCATTTTTTTTCCGCCACCTTTCCCCCCCAGGTGGTGCGTATGGCGGGCGAATTCATGGACAAACCCGCCCTGCTCAGCCTCAGCCAGGGGCAGGTACACCATATTGAGGACATGGAGCATGTCTTTTACCAGGTAAAACCCATGGATAAAGACAGGGCTCTAATTCGTATCCTGGAACTGGAAAGTCCCGCAGCGGCCATAATCTTTTGCAACACCAAGGCGGATGTGCATTATGTTGCCGCAGTGCTGCGCGGCTTTGGTTTTAACGCGGATGAGCTTTCTGCGGATCTGAACCAAGCCAGGCGCGAAGAGGTGCTGACCACTCTGCGCCAGGGGAAGTTGCGCTTTCTGGTGGCCACGGACGTGGCGGCGCGCGGCATAGACATACCTGAACTTACTCACGTTATTCTATTTTCGCCGCCGGAAGACCCTGAGTCATACATTCACCGGGCCGGGCGCACCGGACGGGCGGGCGCGGGCGGCACGGTCATCTCTTTGGTGGACCTGATGGAAAAAATGGAGCTGAAGCGCATAGCCAAGCATTTTAAAATAAATATTACGGAAAGGACCCTTCCGGACGAAGATGCCTTGAGCCGGGTGACAGGTGAGCGTCTTTCCTCCATGCTGGAAGCCAAACTGCGTGACAAAACCCGGCTGGAGCAGGAGCGTATGCGCCGTTTCCTGCCTCTGGCCGTGGAACTGGCCGCAGACGAAGAGGCCGTAACGCTGCTTTGTCTGCTTCTGGATGAAGAATACCAAAAAAGTCTGCATGTGCTTCCTCCCCAACCGGTACATCGCCAGATATTTTCAAAAGGCCAAGGTGAAGGCGGTACGGGAACGGTAAAAAACACCAGAAAACGCCGTCCGCGCCGAAGGCGCCTGAATGACGCTACGGCAACGCCGGCAAATCTCGGTACAAACCGGGGCGTTTAACTGGCACGTTAGGAAGGAGCTTTTTAAACATGACACAAAACCCCAGAGGGGGGGAGACGCCGGCCCTGGCCGGCAGCGTTCCGGAAGGGCCGGGACCTTTGAGCCGGGCTGCGAATATGCCGCCCAGCCCGGACATTCTATATACTGAAGAAGATGTTTTCCGGCACTTTGCGGAGGTAATGGCCTCCATTGACTTGCGGCAGGAAATAGTCGAGCTGGGACATGGTTTGAACGGTTTTTTCAAAAGAAGGCGCACACTCAAAGAACTCAACGCCTTGTGTACGGCGCTATGGAAACTGGCCCTGGAGCAATCTTTTCCCCATGAATCTGAAGTTTTTTTTGCACACTATTTGGAGCGGCACCCCAGCCTGGGTAAAGGAAAAAAACGGAACAAAAATATCCTGATGATCGAAAATTACTGTGGGCTTGCCGCCGCGAAAAAGACCGGCGACTTCACGCCCCTTGCCCAGTATATGGTCAATACATTGAAATGCGGGACAAAAGATGAAAAAGTTCTTTTGCTCAAGCTTTCTCTGACCATACGCAAATTCTACCAAATTATATTTAATTATCTGATTTAATGTAATATTTTGACAGATTGCCACCTTCGCTCAGGGCAGACGCAACCAGAGTAATTTCAAAGTAAAATTGCTTGGCGGCTGGAGTATTTTAACTTTAAGGATAAGGCGGCACCCGGCAAACATGCCCATTTTATAGCCCCAATAATGTATATCTAAAAGTTAATATGCTCCAGGGAGTGAAGCGTTGTCGAACTTGACAGGGTAAGCCTGACGCCATAAAAAGCAGCACAAACCGGAAGGGTGGCCGAGCGGTTTAAGGCGGCGGTCTTGAAAACCGTTGCGGGCTGATACCCG
>JAITGZ010000230.1 GCA_031280335.1 Deltaproteobacteria bacterium
CTTACGGCATGGTGGAATCGCCCAGGCTCATCCGCCAACTGCTGCACAGTTCCATAAACGCGCGCAGCGTCTTTGATTTGTACATCCTTCCACGCACGGCGGAAACGCCGTCCCCACAACCCCGCCCGGCGGAACAAGACCGCCTGCATCTACGCTGTGTCCCCTTGGCCCTGCGCCCCGGCGAACTGCTTTTGGAAACCATGTGGGAAGGTGTCATGCCGCGAGTCTGGAAAGACAAGGCTGTGATCTGTTATTTCAGCATAAATTCCAATTCCAGTAAAATCGCAGCTTCCTCAGGACAAAATTTATATTATACCTTTGACACCAGCATTAAAGATATGGAAATTAAAGGGCAGGGGTGCTGCCGCCTGCGCCTGCGCCTGCCCCACAGTATGCGGAAGCGGCAAAAACGCTCTTTTGCCCGTTTTGAGCCGCCTGGGGAATATCTTTTGGGAGCGGCTTTGTGGGGCGGCAAAGCCATGCCCGCAGCGGACCGCCGGGGCAGACCGCACGCTTGGCCCAGACCGGCCCTGGTCATTCTGCCGGAAAAAGCGGAGCAGTTCCACCTGAACGACCTTTCCGCCGGCGGGTGCAAACTGCTCCTACCCAAAGCGGGAGTATCCGGAGCTTGGCGGCCCGAGGCAGGAGGAGAAGCGGTGCTTTTTCTGGATCTTCTCGATCCGGACATGCGGGATAATCTGCGTTTCTGGTTGCATTGCCGGGTGCGCAGCGCGACGGAACAGGTGGAGGGTTTGGAGGCCGGATTGCAATTCATCTTCTGGGGCAAAGGCGAAGATGCCTACCCTGCCTCCGGGCGGCCGGAGGAGCATGGGCTCCTCTGGCTTGAGCTGAAGCCGGACGCGGATGTGCCCGGTCTGGCCGGATGGATTGCGCGCAGGCAGATTGAACTGGCGGAAAAGGAGGGCTGATTTGGACAAAGATTCTGAAGGCAGCAGTTTTTTGAACCGTCTGGGGCGCCTTTTCGCAGGCAAAAACGCCACCCATGTCGAACAGGCCATTATCGAAGCCAGTCAAGAGGGAGAACTAGCGGCGGCGGAGGAATCCATGCTGCTGAACATACTCCACCTGGACGACCTGAAGGTGGAAAACATCATGACCCCGCGTGCGGACATCAAGGGTACGGAAGCCGGCACCAGCGTGGCTGAGGCCATTGCGCGCATTCTGGAATGCGGACATTCCAGAATGCCCATCTATCAGGACAGCCTGGACAATATCGTGGGCATTATATACGCTAAGGATTTGCTGCGCGAGGCCGCACCTGCCGGCAACCAGCACAGGCCGGTAACCGAGATCATGCGCCAGCCTTTTTTCGTGCCGGAAACCAAAAACGCCATGGCCCTGCTGAACGAATTCAAAGCGCGTAAAACCCACATGGCCGTTATTCTGGACGAATACGGGGGAACTTCCGGCCTGGTAACCATTGAAGATGTGCTGGAAGAAATAGTGGGCGAAATCGAAGACGAGCATGACGCGCCGAAAGAGGCGGAAATAGTGCCGCTCAATGACGGAAGCGTGAAAATTTCCGGCAGGGCCGCCCTGGATGAGATCAACCAGGCTCTGGGCATAAACCTGGAGTCGGACGAAGTGGACACCATAGGCGGACTGCTCTCGCACATAGCCGGGCGGCTACCCCAGGCCGGAGAAAATTTTACCCTGGAAGGACGAGTGTTTACAGTGGAAAAAGCGGATAAACGGCGTGTGTACAGCGTGTTCGCCCACCCCATGCCCGCGCCGGCGGATGAAGGTTGATGCGTTGATGCTGAACGCCTGCAAGCAAGCTTTTAGTTTCACGCCCAGGGAACTGGCGCTGATCCTGATCGGCGGCCTGGGTTTTTTTTGGGGGTTTCCCAACAGCCTGGGGCAGCCGCCCGCAGCCTTACCCTCCCCGGCCTTGCTTTTTACCTTCAGCCTGGCCGGTCTGGCCCTGACGGCCAAAGGCAGTACCAAAGCCGCCGCCGGGGCGATCTGTACCTTTATCATGGGCGGTCTGCTGGCCACCTACTGGCTTAGTTACCCCATGATCAACTTCGGCCAGGTGCCACTCCCCCTGGCCTTTATTTTTTTGATTCTCATGGGGGTGGCTCTTTCCGTTTATTACGTCATTTTTGTCCTGTTGCTGCGCTTTTTCCAGGTTAGGCTGCCTCTGGCCCTGGCCCTGATCGCCGGCGGCCTGACCTGGGGGGCGCTGGAATTCTTCAGAGGCAGCCTTTTCACCGGGCTGACCTGGTTCAGTCTGTCAAGCGCCATGATGGGACGGCCTATATGGGCGCAAGGCGCGTCCCTGGTGGGCATGTTCGGGCTTTCCTCTGTTTACGCCCTGGCCGCGCTGCTCTTTATCCCCCTTCTCTTGCGACGCTGCGGCCTGGAAATCGGCAAAAAAACCTTTTGGCTCTGTCCCCTGACCGGCTGCCTGCTGCTCGCCGCCCTACCCTTGTATGGGGGCGTGCGCCTGCATTATGCGGACATGCCGCCGGACGAAGGCCGCCGGGACATAATCCTGGCCCAAGCGCAGGGCAATATTGACCAGGCCCAAAAATGGCAGCCCGAAATGCAGGCGGCCACAGTGCGGCATTACGTCCTGCTCTCGGAAAAAGCCCTGAATCAGGCTGAAGAAAAATTCGGCCGCCAGGCAGATCTGCTGGTCTGGCCGGAAACCGCCATGCCCTTTTATTTTCAGCCTGATTCCAGGCTGGCCGCGCCGCTGCGCGCCTTGACCGCCGAACGGGGCATCCCCTTGCTCTTCGGCGCGCCGGGGATGGATATGGGACCGGACGGACAAGAAAGCTACAACCGGGTCTGGCTGCTCAATGAACAAGGCGATGTATCCGGACATTACGACAAAGAACACCTGGTTCCCTTCGGCGAATACATCCCCAAAGGGTTCTATGTGCCTTTTGCCAGCGAATTTCTGCAGGGGTACGGCTTTACCCCCGGCCAGACAAAAGAGCCGCTGCGTCTTAGGGATATATCCCTGGGCGTTCTAATCTGCTACGAGGGCATCTTCCCTGAACTGGCCCAGGCCAGGGTGGCCGCCGGGGCCAACCTGCTGGTCAACGTCAGCAACGACGCATGGTTCGCGGATAGTCCCGCGCCCTGGCAGCATCTACAGCTTTCGGCCATGCGGGCCATAGAGCAGGGGCGCTACATGCTGCGCTGCACCAACACCGGGGTAAGCGCCCTGATTGACCCGCTGGGCCGCATACAGGACGCAGGCCCCCTATTCCAATCTTATGTCAGTTCATATAAGATCAAGGGCGGGCTGTTGGAAGAAAAAACCTTTTTTCACCGGCATTACGCACTGATCACCAGGATAACCGCGTACTCTCCCCTGTTTTTCATCGGTTTATCCCTGATTATGCCCCTTATCCGCCGCCGCCGACGTTAAGACTCTTTAAACCCTCGCGGTGGAAGCGCGGCCCTGCCAAAGGGCAAAATGGGCATACTTGCACAGGTTCCGCGTTATCTTTGTCGTCCATTGGGCATAACGGCAAATCTCCTTTGGAAAGCAGCCCGATGATTGCGCTTTTGTAATATGCCGCTGGGTATGGAGGGAGTTCGGCTCAACCGAATGAAACGATGGTTCAATGCCGAGGGGTGTCCGGGGGGAATCATTCCCCCCGGACGGGGCTTGGGCGGCAACCCCAATTAAATAAATGTCCAATGTGAATTTGGGGCGGCAGCCCCATATATAACCTTAAAATTAAAATGCTCCGACCGTAAAAAGTCGCTTTGCCGCAGGTACGAAGATATGCAGCAATTTACTGAATTGAAAAGCAAAAGTCAGGAACTGGCCGTCAAGGCCCAAACCTTATGGGGGCGGCTTTGACCGCCGGAGCCTGAGACTGCGTCTGGATGAAATAGAGCGGCAGCTGGCCGCGCCGGATGCCTGGAATGACCCGGACAGACTTACCCCTGTGCTGCGGGAAAAAAGCGGCCTGGAAGCGGAACTGGCTGGAGCGGAAGAACTGGAAGCGGCTGCGGGCGAAATGGAAGACTGGCTGCTTCTGGCGGCGGAAGAAGAAAGCGCTGAGGCACTGAGAGAGCTGGAGGAGTGTATTGCGCGCTTTGGTGAAATGCTGGAGCGCCGCGAGCTTAAAGTGCTTTTGGGCCGGGAAGAAGATGCCCAGAACGCCATTTTGGAGATTCACCCCGGGGCGGGCGGCACCGAGTCGCAGGATTGGGCTGAGATGTTGGAGCGCATGTACATGCGCTGGGCGGAAGGCCGGAAATTCTCTGTGGAATGTCTGGATTATCTGGCCGGCGATGAGGCGGGAATTAAAAGCGTAACCTTGCGCGTCAGCGGAGAAAACGCCTATGGCCTGCTCAAAAACGAAAAAGGCATTCACCGCCTGATCCGCATATCTCCCTTTGATTCCAGCGGGCGCAGGCATACCTCTTTCGCTTCGGTTGACGTCATTCCTGATGTGGGCGAAAATATTAAAATTGAAATCAATGAAAAGGACCTGCGCATTGATGTGTTCAGGGCGGGCGGCGCGGGGGGGCAGCATGTCAACAGAACCAACTCCGCCGTGCGTATCACCCATCTGCCCACGGGCACTGTGGCCCAGTGCCAGGATGAAAAATCGCAGCATCGCAACCGTGACAGCGCCATGAGCATACTCAAGGGCAGGCTGTACGCCCTGGAACTGAAAAAACGCGAAGAAGCCCAACAAAGCAGCTATCAGAACAAAGAAGCCATCAACTTCGGCAGTCAGATCCGCACTTATACCCTGCAGCCCTACCAACTGGTCAAAGACCACCGTTCGGGCACGGAGATCACGGATGTGGGCGCTATCCTGGATGGAAGGCTCGACAAACTCATAAGAGACATCCTGCTGTATGCCCACAAATAAAAAGCGTCCTTGCCGGACGGACGATCTCATTCTGGAAGATCAAAATCTGCTGCGCGAACTGGGGGAACTTTCTGAAATCCTGTACCAGCGCCTGAGCAGCGCGCCGGAAGAACACCCGGACTCATCCGGCGAAACCATGCTCCTGGTACGCCCGGTCAGCGGACTGACCCAAGAAACATGGCACGGCCTGGCGCGTAAACACAGCCTATGCGCATGGGCGCTCTTGCCTTTGCGTCCCACATCGGCCGAGGCTGTGCGCGTTTTGGCGGACGCCATGGACAATCTGGTCTTTCAGCGCGATCATGACCTTCTTACCGGGCTGGCCAACCGCCGTTATTTTGAGTATCAACTCAAGCTTGAACTGGCGCGGGCCATGCGTACCAAAACCCCTTTGAGCCTGATCATGCTGGATCTGGATCATTTTAAAAAAGTCAATGATCTTTACGGGCACCTTTACGGCGACAAGGTACTCCAAAAATTCGGATCTTTTTTGCGTAAATCGCAGCGCGCCTACGATTTTGCCGCCCGTTACGGCGGGGAGGAGTTTATCCTGCTCATGCCCGGATTGACCTGCTGGAAGGCCAAAATAGCGGCCGAGCGTCTGCTGCACCAGTTCAGCAAAATCCAGTTCACCCAGGAAGGCCTGCCTCCTTTCAATATGACCTTTTCCGGAGGGGTCTCCGGGGTGAACATGGAAAGCGGCTACAGCATCCCCCCTGATCAACTGATCAAAATCGCGGATGAAGCGCTTTATGCCGCCAAACAGCAGGGGCGCAGCCGCGTCAACCTGACCGAAAGCTGCGTCGCCCGGGTACCCGTAGCCTCAAGCATGGTGCGCCCGGAAGAAAAGCAGCTGCTGTTTCAAAACTGAAGCCGGAGCATTGTCACTTTGAAAAGACTCCAGCCGTCCTCGCTCCTTTGCCCCGCTCAATTAAAGCAATTTAACATGTTCCGACAAATGTTCTGTTGATTTTTATTTTAAATTACGGCAGATTAATCACAACTGCGGTTTATAGGGCTTTTTACCATTCAAAAGGTGTATTTAAGCATGGTAAAATTCGTAGTTAGCGCATCAATAACCAAATGTCTGCGATTTTGACTCCGGGCCGGGGAGGGAGGCTTTGTGAACAAGAGTGAGCTGATTAAAGCGCTGGCGGACGAAAATGAGCTGTCCAATGAGGAAGCGTCCGTTATTGTGGAAACTTTTTTTGACTGCATGAAAGCCTCACTTGTTGAGGGCAACAGGGTGGAGATTAGGGGATTGGGCAGCTTTAAAATCAAGGATTACGCCGGCTATGCAGGACGAAACCCCAAGACCGGCAAGATGGTGGAAGTGGCCCCCAAAAAGTTGCCTTTTTTCAGAGTCGGCAAAGAATTGAAAGAGTTTTTGAATAAATAGGGCAATTTCCATCCGCCAGTCCCTTTGTGGTTCCGCCCCCGGCGGCCGGAAGTATATAGCCCTGCCTCACCCTGAAGGGCGGCTTTCCTTCCGGGCGGAAGCCCCGCCGTGGACGCACCCGCCGACGGGACGCAAAACGCATGATTCTCTCGGCTCATGCTACATTATTGACTTTGCAATTGTTTTATTTTCCAGGCAGGGTATAAGTTCGCGCGGATTTTTGATGCGCTGTACATGGGGCGGCATGTGGCCGTTACCCTTTTTCTCGGACGCGGAACCCAACAGAAATATCCGTCCAACGCCGGCGGCCTCGCCCGCCTGCATGTCCGAAACGGAATCTCCGACCAGGATGGAACCGGCCAGATTCAAGCCGTGTTCACCGGCCGCGCGCAGGATCATGCCGGGGGCGGGCTTGCGTTCCGGACTGTCACGCTTATATATGCCCTTGCCATGTTCAGGATGAAAAGGGCAGAAATATACGGCATCAAGCCTGCCGCCCCTGGAGGCGAACTCGCCCTTCATCCAGGCCATCAGCGCGTGAAAAACATCCTCACTGTACAGCCCGCGCCCTATCCCCGACTGGTTGGTAACCACAATCACCAGATAATCCGCTCTGGCGGCGGCGGCCACCAGTTCAAAAATGCCGTCTATAAATTCCAGATCTTCTTTTTTGTACACATAGCCGCGATCGACATTGATCACCCCGTCGCGGTCCAAAAAAAGCGCCGACCTGTCCGCATACGGTTCACTCAGCAAAGACATGCCGCCCCCATCTGTCCAAACGGCGCATATTCAGGTGGCAGATGCAGGCCGCCAGGGCATCGCCCGCGTCTTCTCCCCACGCCTCCTTTATGCCAAGAAAACGTCCCACCATGAAGCTCACCTGGCTTTTTTCCGCCCTGCCGTTGCCGGTCAGAGTTTTTTTTACCAGGG
>JAITGZ010000235.1 GCA_031280335.1 Deltaproteobacteria bacterium
CGGCGCGCCATCGGCCCGTATTGTGCCGCCCCTGCGGATTGCCATGTTGTTTTCCTCTCACGGTGCCGGTTTGCGGCGGGCCGAATTCGTCCGCAGGCGTCTTGGCGGCAAGGATATGCGGGCAAATTATTATAGAGCGGTTCACTCCCCCCATTTGTAACTCGCTCTGAATTTTTCTGTAGGCTTTTTTGTTCCGGAGAGATGACCGAGTTGGCCGAAGGTGCACGACTGGAAATCGTGTGTACCCAAAAGGTACCGGGAGTTCGAATCTCCCTCTCTCCGCCATATTTACGCCCAGACATGGGGGACAACGGGCTGAAAACATAATAAATAATGGTTTTCAGCCTTTCTGTTTATTGTAAGGATCGATGTGCTATGCGTGAATCCGGTTTCAGATGTGACGGCTATTTTACCTGTTCCAAGGATGAGATGAAGGATGAGCTGTTCAACTTCATTTCCGGCCTGGATACGGCTTCACATATTGATGTCATGGCGGTGAATGTTGACGGCGATGTTCTGGAGGCAGGACCGTATTTTGTATCCCCGCCGGCCCGTTTTTACTTGCGGGAGAGCAGCCTGACCATGGAGGTATGCAGCGCCATGACCGGGCCGGGCTACCACGCCAACCAAATCAACCTGCTGCAGGCCATTGAGCAGGGTACCTCCCTGCGCTGGAATTACTCTTCCATGCGGGACGACACCGGCTATTATGAACACCGCGACTTCAAGCGGCTGCAGGATTTTATGCAGGGCCGGCTGATGGAATACAGCCGCGAACTCTTGGCCCTGCCCCAGGGACAGCGCCCCGTACGCACCAACCTGACCATGCCTTACGCCATGCTGCCTAAGCGGCATGATTACCTGGCCTGCCATGCGCTGGGCTACATTCATGAAAATTTTTTCCGCAGTATTGATGAGTCTAAAGATAAAGAGCCTTTTTGCCGCGCCTTTTTCATCTGGTGGGACGAAGGCTTCAGCGCGGAATTTTATCTTAAATGCGCCCTTAATCTCATCTGGTGCCATATCAACTGGCTGCCCCCGGAACTGGATGCGGAATTTGTATATCTTGAACATGCCCTAAAGTCGCTGGAACTTGCCTGGGAAGCCAGAAAAGACCTGCCCATGCCGGTACCGGAATGGCTTGAAATGGCCAGAATCACCCGGAGCAGCGATTTGATGGATGATCTGATCCGCCGCTTCCCCACCGAGATAAACCAGCCGCCAGCCAAAGGCTACCGGCGGCGTGATGTCATACACACCCTGGGAGAGAACCAGTGGCGCATTGCCTTGCCCGGCAAGATGCATAAGGTTTTCAATGATGACGGTTCACTCCTGTTCTGGGACGATAAAAAGCGTCTCATCCGCATCTCTTCCACACGCCGCCTGGACCATCAGGGTCGCCCCATAGCGGCCATGACCCTGGTACACGAAAGCGTACGTGAGCTGAAGGCGGAATGGCACAGCCTGCCCAAGGCGGAATACGTGCCTGCCTATATTTTGCATGAAGAGTTGGACGGCAAGGATAAAACCGTGTTCTGCACCACCCTTTTTGCCGCCCGCGACGGGCATGTGGTGGTGGTGAGCATGGATTACCCGGAAGAAGAACAAAAAAACTGGGCTGTGGCCGTGTGCGACTCACTGGTCGCTATATAAAAAAACGGGCGTCCCGGAACGCCCGTAAAAATTTACGCCCAACTCCACTGCCTAGTTCAGGCCACAGCTGGACACAGACTATCATGCAGCATGGACCGGAAGGTCTCGCAGTATTCGTCCGTTATCTCACATATGCCTTTGATCAATATGAAAAACATTTCCTCCGGCATGCTGATTTGCTGCCGCCCGTCATCCAGCCGCCAAACTTCATCCTCTTTGGTCAGGATATAGAGTCTGCGGCTTTTGTTTTTGCCCACGCCGGAAACCAAAGAATAAATCAGCCGCTTGTCGGCTGTAACAAAAAGCCTGACCCGTGAAGGGCTTCCGTCTTCTTGATCCCCGCTGGTGCTTTCCGCAAAAAGACGGCCCCTGAACTCCAGGTTTTTGCCGCTATACCCTGGGAGGCTGAAATGTTCAAACTCTGTGTTCATTTCGCAAGCCATACGAACTCCGTACAATCAGCATAAAGGGTTCTTGTTCCTTATAACTCAGCCCAAAGGCAAGGTCAACTGCCCATCACCTTGGCTTTTTTTGCTCCTGCCTCGAATATGCTTTTGGCTTTCCTCTTTTTTTTCCTGGGACGCCTCGCATACAGCCTCCATCGCTTCCTCTCCTCCAAAGAGCTCTCCGCCGCCCATTTCCATCCAAAATTTTTGCAGTTCCAGCCGTGACACGCGATAATCACGCCCCAGACGAGCCGCACGCAGAGCACCTTCCAAAATGGCCTTGCGCAAGGTATTTTTATGGCAGCTCAAAAGTTCCGCCGCTTCTGACAACGTAAATATGGTTTTTTGCATCGCCTTCAGCCGGGTCTCCGCCAAGGCCATTCTTCAGCCGCCGCATAAAAATTAACGCGCCGGAAACCCCTCAAAACGGTGAAATGGCTTTTAAACCTTATTCAGAGGTGTTTTTAGCGCTTTAACTCACTTATGTCAACTTGGATTTATTTTAAAACACTTTAAACCGAATACACCGATTAGTCTTCATTTTTAAGCATTAACACCCGCCAAAAATCTTTTACTCTCATTTAAACACACTTTCACCCCAGGGATAATACTGCCCTTTCAGGGCTTAGGCTTGGCTATCATATTGCCACACTTCATATTTGCGTATATCATACGCAAGAAATAAACGTTTATTTCCGACAGGATTAAAGCAATGCGGCAGAGATTCCGCAGGCGGAATCAGCATGCAAACAAAGATTTTCACGCCACGAAGGGCGAGGGCATGAGGCATCAGGTAAAATGTACTTTTGCCGTTAAACGCCGGGCAGAGCATCTCAAAATTAAAATGCTTCGGCCCAAGAGACAGTATGCGGGAAACCCTTAAAAATATATTTTTCGGGTCTTATTTCAGACTGGCCGCCTTTTGTGTGGGCTTGGCCGCTCTGCCCATATTCCTGGCCCTGGCTTCTAACGAAATTTTCACCCACAGACAAAGGGCTGAACTCATCTTTAACCTCGCTGTGGATCTAAGCGCCGCCACACACGCGCAACAACGCGATCTGGAAGCGGACATAACGGCCATGCTGAAAGCTCTTGGCCGAAACAACGCTGTGTACAACGGCTACGAGGCGACGAAGGACGCCTCTTTCCAACGCGCCCTAATCGCCTGGGGGCTGTCAAACCTTGTGGACAACCTTGTTTTGTATTCCGCCTCCGGCGAATCAAAGGCATGGTCCACAACCGTTCCCCGCCCGCTCGACGAGCGGTTCAAAGGTATTTTCAACCGGGGCATTATCAGTGATGACGTCATCATAAGCCATGCCGACAATGCGGAAGAACTGCTCTTTGTTCTGCCGTTGCGCAACAGTCTGGGAGGAGTGTATTCATTTCTGGTCGCGTCTGTGGGGCTTGGGCATTACCTGGATTTAATCCGGGATATAAACATGAATGGCATGTTCAATGTTGTTCTATACGCCCAAGACGGCCACTGGCTGCTGGCGGATGAAAAAACCCGTTCTGAATATCTTATGGCCTTATCTTCCAGGCATTCCGGTGCCATGTCTTACAATGCGGAATACGCGGACATGCTGCGCAGGCTTGTCCCCAGCTCAGGCAACAGCGCCGTAATTATCAGCAACGCGGACGGACAGCGCTTTATAGCCGCGTTCAGCCACCTGCGCGTAAATCTCGCCGATTCGTCATATCTGTCCACAGTGCTGCTGGCCGATTATGGAAAATTTTTCGCTGACTTGCGTAATAACCTGTGGCGCAGCCTGATTTGGCTGTCCACGGCCTTTGGGATAATGTCTCTCATAATACTTGTCTCCTGCCTGTATTTTTTCAAACATCCCCTGCGTAAATTACTGGATGTATCACGCCGTCTGAGTGAAGGAGATTTAAGTGCCGCCGCCGAACTCTCCGTTATAAATGGAGCCTTTGCCGAATATGCCCACGGCCTGCAAAATATCGCCGAATCGTTGCAAAAACGGGAAGAAGAGCTGTCCTGCGCCAGACGCAACGCTGAATTATCCACTCAATACAAAACAGAATTCTTTGCCAATATCAGCCACGAAATACGCACGCCCATGAATGCCATCCTCGGCATGACCTACCTTGTCCTAAAAAGTGATCTTTCCCCGATGCAGATGGATTATATCAATAAAATTCAAACCTCAGGCAAGAATTTGCTGCATATAATCAATGATATTTTAGACTTTTCCAAATTGGAAGACGGAGATATCAGTATGGAAAGCAGCTTGTTTTCCATACGTGATGTCTTTACCTTCATTTCCGGCAATTACAGCCGCCGGCTGCGGGAAAAAAACATTCACTTGGTGACGGATATCGCTTCAGACACCCCCTTGACCCTGAC